>JBLMVY010000039.1:0-14256 GCA_050256935.1 Candidatus Levyibacteriota bacterium
CGGCCGCGTCCCCGGCGACCCCGGAGCGCTGGCCCGAGGTCGATCTGGTGGCCGACGCGTTCTCGTCCAAGGGGCATGCGCTGGGGGCGCTGGCGCTCGTCGCCGATTCCACCGGTCCCGACTGGCAGATACGCAGGCTCTCGCTCGCCAACGACGCGGGGCGCATCGACGCCCACGGCTGGTGGCGCAATGCCAGCGGGCATTCGCAGACGCGCCTCGACGTGGCGGTCGACGTGAAGGAGGCGGGGGAGTTCCTCGCGCACTTCGGCTGGCCCAGCGTGGTCAAGGGCGCAGCGACGCGCATCGACGGCGAGGTCGCGTGGGACGGCGCGCCCAGCGCATTCGACTATCCTTCGCTGTCGGGGGCGTTCAAGCTCAAGTCCGGGCAGGGCCAGTTCACGCGGATCGAGCCCGGCGTGGGGCGGTTGCTCGGCGTGCTGTCGCTGCAGGAGCTGCCGCGCCGCATCACCCTCGATTTTCGCGACGTGTTCAGCCAGGGTTTCGCATTCGACAGCGTCACCGGGGAGGTCCGCATGCAGAACGGCATCATGCACACCGACGACCTGCGCCTGACCGGGCCGTCCGCGATCGTCGACATCGCGGGCGACGCCGACCTCGCGCGCGAGACCCAGCAGCTCAAGGTTCGGGTCCAGCCGTCGCTGTCGAGCGGCCTGTCGGCGGGCGCGGCCGCGCTGTTCCTCGCCAATCCCCTGGTGGGGGCAGCCGTCGGCGCGGGGACGCTGCTCGCCCAGAAGATGCTCAACAATCCGCTGGACCAGCTGTTCAGCTACGAATACCTGGTGTCGGGGGGCTGGGACGATCCGATCGTCACGCGCGGCGGGCCGAGCGCGTCGGTGTCGTCGTCGCCGGGGCGCTGACATGGACGCAGGCGCACCGATCGGGATGCGGGTGGCGGCGATCCAGATGACCTCGGGCGCCGATGTCGATGCCAACCTGCGCGCGGCCGAGGCGTTGATCGGCGCCGCTGCGCGCGAGGGCGCGGGGTTGGTGCTGCTGCCGGAGAACTTCGGGCTGATGGGGCTGCGCGCGCGCGACAAGCTCGACGTCCAGGAGCGCGACGGCGAAGGCGTGCAGCAGGACTTCCTCGCGCAGACGGCGAAGCGCAATCGACTGTTCTTGATCGGCGGCAGCGTACCGATCGCGAGCGGCGATCCGCAGCGGGTGCGCCAGGCACTCCTGGTCTACGGACCCGATGGCGCCCGTATCGCCCGCTACGACAAGATCCACCTGTTCCGCTTCACGCAGGGCGACGAGGACTACGACGAGGCGAAGACCATCGAGGCGGGCGCCACGCCCGTGACCTTCGCCGCGCCCTGCGGACGCGTCGGCCTGTCGATCTGCTACGACCTTCGCTTTCCCGAGCTCTACCGGCGCATGGGCGAGCTGGCGCTGATCGTCGTTCCCGCCGCGTTCACCGCCAGGACCGGCGAGGCGCACTGGGAAACCTTGCTGCGCGCGCGCGCGGTCGAGAACCAGTGCTACGTGCTCGCGTCGGCACAGGCGGGGACGCATCCGGGCGGCCGCAGGACCTGGGGCCATTCGATGCTGATCGATCCCTGGGGAACGATCGTCGCGAGCCGGGCCGAGGGCCCGGGCATCGTCGTCGGCGACGTCGATCCTGCGCGCATCGCCGACGTGCGGGGCCGGCTGCCCGCGCTCGCCCACCGCAAATTGCGGGAGACGGGGGCGGAGCCGTAATCCGGATTCCGGGTCAGCGTCCGCGCAACAGCACGACGACGGCGCCGCTCCCGCCGGCATGCCGCGGGGCTTCGCAATAGGCGAGGACCTCGTCCCATTGCGACAGCCAGCGCCGCACCTTGCCCTTGAGCACCGGCTCGCGATTGGGAGAGGTGAGCCCCTTGCCGTGGATCACGCGGACACAGCGCAGCCCCCGGTTGCGCGCGTCGACCAGGAAATCGGAGAGGGCGTCGTGCGCCTCGTCGACGACCAGCCCGTGCAGGTCGATTTCGCGCTGCACGACCCAGTGGCCGCGACGCAGCTTGGCGAGGACATCGGTGCCCAGGCCGCTGCGCAGGAAGGTCTGCGCCGCCTCGAGCTCCTGCCCGATGTCCCAGGCCTGGGGCGAGGGTTCCGCACCGTATTTCGAGAGCTCCAGCGCATCGCGCTCGTCCTCGATGCGCTGGCGCGGAATCGGCGCGGGGCGCTCGCGCGCTGGCGCGATCGCGTTCCTCGCGGGTAGCGGCGTCACATCGGCGAAGGCGGCGGCGATGTCGATGTCCCCGTCGGCGTGCTTGGCCGCGGCCACGCGCCGCCGGGGTGCCGCGGGCCGCGCCGGCGGCGCCGGTGGTGCCGATGGTGCCTGGTGCGCCGGGTCATCGCCCGCCGACTTGCCTGCGGTCCGGAGCAGCGACTTCAGGTCGGCGAGCCGGGCCATGGATGCCCGGTCCCGGCGGTTCCGGCCGCTCATGCGATCGCCGTCGCTCGCAGGCGCCCTGCCCTCAGCGCGCGGTCGCCAGCGCAGGCGCTGCCACCGGGAGCGACTCCAGATACGCCTCGGCGTCGAGCGCGGCCATGCACCCGGTGCCGGCCGAGGTGACCGCCTGCCGATAGACGTGGTCGGCGACGTCGCCCGCCGCGAACACGCCCGGCACGCTGGTCGCCGTGGCATTGCCTTCGCTGCCTCCGCGAACGCGGATGTAGCCGCCGGCCATGTCGAGCTGGCCCTCGAAGATCCCGGTGTTGGGCGTGTGGCCGATCGCGACGAACAGCCCGTGCGCGGCGAGGTCCTGCTTCGCCCCCGACTTGACGTCGGCGACGCGCACCCCGGTCACGCCCGAGTCGTCGCCGAGCACCTCGTCGACGACGTGATTCCACAGCACGCGCATGTTGCCCCCGTCGCCCGTCTTCGCGAGCAGCCGGTCGACGAGGATCGCCTCGGCGCGGAAGCGGTCGCGGCGGTGCACGACGGTGACCTTGCGGGCGATGTTCGACAGGTAGAGCGCCTCCTCGACGGCCGTGTTGCCGCCGCCGACGACCACGACGTCCTGGTTCCGGTAGAAGAACCCGTCGCAGGTCGCGCAGGCCGACACGCCTTTGCCCATGTGCGCCTGTTCCGAAGGGATGCCGAGGTAGCGCGCCGACGCGCCGGTGGCGATGATCAGCGCGTCGCAGGTGTATTCGCCGCTGTCTCCCCACAGATGGATCGGCCGCTCGCCGAGCGCCACCTTGTGGATGTGGTCGAAGATCATCTCGGTGTCGAAGCGCTCGGCGTGCTTCTGGAAGCGCGCCATCAGGTCCGGGCCCAGCACCCCGTCGGCATCGGCGGGCCAGTTGTCGACGTCGGTCGTCGTCATCAGCTGACCGCCCTGCGCGAGACCCGTGATCAGCACCGGGTGGAGATTCGCGCGTGCGGCGTATACTGCCGCCGTGTATCCGGCGGGCCCGGAACCGAGGATCAACAGGCGGGCGTGCTTGGTGGGCATGGCATTCTCGTCAATGCAAAACGGGTCAGTTTAACGGAAATGGGGATGCGGCTCCCCGCCGCAAGTGCCGACCCCATCGCGGGCATCCTTTCGCCAGGCCGGCGCGGAACCGTTATAATGCCGTTTATGAAGTCATAGCGGCAAACCCATGTTTTTCAAGAGAAACGCAAACCGGAAGCGACGGACCACAGAGCCGCGGCCCGAAGTGTCGCCACGGATCGCGCGCCTGGTGCGCGAATCGTGGTGGCTGCTGGTCGTCGCCGCATTCCTCTATCTCGCGCTGATCCTCGCGACCTACACCAAGTCCGACCCCGGCTGGTCATATTCGGGCAGCGGTGCGCCGCTCGGAAACCGCGGCGGATTCATCGGCGCATGGCTGTCCGATCTCCTGCTCTACCTGTTCGGCTTCTCGGCATGGTGGTGGGTCGTCGGCGGCATCGTCCTGGTCGTCCTGGGCTATCGACGCGTGGTCAGTCCCGAGCACAGGAGCGACCATCCGCTGGTGCTGGGGAGCTTCGGCTTCGCGCTGGTGCTGCTGTCGAGCGCTTCGCTGGAATCGATCCGCCTCTGGCGGCTCCCCGCCGAGCTGCCGCTGGCGCCCGGCGGCGCGCTGGGCGACCTGATCGGCCGCGCGCTCGCGCGCGGCATCGGCTTCAACGGGGCCACGCTGCTGCTGCTGGCGCTGTTCGCCGTCGGCACCTCGCTGCTGTTCGGCGTGTCCTGGCTCAAGGTGATGGAGAAGATCGGCGCCGGCGTGGAGAGCGCGATCGTCGGCATCCGCAAGCGGCGCGACGCCGCACTGGACCGCCGCATCGGCGTCGAGCGTGCGGCCGAGCGCGAATCGGCGGTCGAGCACCTGCGCGAGGACACGGCGTTGCGCGAGCCGGTGGTCGTCGTCCCGCAGGTCGTCGCCGTCCCGAAGTCCGATCGCGCTGCGCGCGAGAAGCAGCGGCCGCTGTTCACCGACATGCCGGACTCGCCGCTGCCGCCGCTGTCGCTGCTCGAGGACGCGCCGCCGGCCACCGAGACGGTCAGCGCCGAGACCCTGGAATTCACCTCGCGGCTGATCGAGCGCAAGCTGGCCGATTTCGGCGTCTCGGTGAAGGTGCTGGCCGCCTATCCGGGTCCGGTGATCACGCGCTACGAGATCGAGCCCGCGGTCGGCGTCAAGGGCGCGCAGATCGTCAACCTGATGAAGGACCTGGCGCGCGCGCTGTCGGTGGTGTCGATCCGCGTCGTCGAGACGATTCCGGGCAAGTCGTGCATGGCGCTCGAATTGCCCAATGCGCGCAGGCAGGTCGTCAAGCTGGTCGAGATCCTCGCCTCGACGACCTACAACGACGCATCGGGGATGCTGACCCTGGCCCTGGGCAAGGACATCGCCGGCAAGCCCGTGGTCGCCGACCTCGCGCGGATGCCGCACCTGCTGGTCGCCGGCACCACGGGCTCGGGCAAGTCGGTCGCCGTCAACGCGATGATCCTGTCGCTGCTGTACAAGGCCGAGCCGCGCGACGTGCGCCTGATCCTCGTCGATCCCAAGATGCTCGAGCTCTCGGTCTACGACGGCATCCCGCACCTGCTCGCGCCGGTCGTCACCGACATGAAGCTCGCGCCCAACGCGCTCAACTGGTGCGTGGGCGAGATGGAGCGGCGCTACAAGCTGATGTCGCAGATGGGCGTGCGCAATCTCGCCGGCTACAACCAGAAGATCGCCGACGCGAAGAAGGCGGGCAAGCCGCTCGCCAACCCGTTCTCGCTGACCCCCGAGGCGCCCGAGCCGCTGGAGGAGATGCCGCTGATCGTCGTCGTCGTCGACGAGCTCGCCGACCTGATGATGGTGACCGGGAAGAAGATCGAGGAGCTGATCGCGCGCATCGCGCAAAAGGCGCGCGCGGCGGGCATCCACCTGATCCTCGCCACCCAGCGACCGTCGGTCGACGTCATCACCGGGCTCATCAAGGCCAACATCCCGTCGCGCATCGCGTTCCAGGTCGCGAGCAAGGTCGATTCGCGGACCATCCTCGACCAGATGGGCGCCGAGGCCCTGCTCGGCCAGGGTGACATGCTCTATCTGCCGCCCGGCACCGGCTACCCGCTGCGCGTGCACGGCGCATTCGTGTCGGACGCCGAGGTGCATCGCGTGGTCGAGCACCTCAAGGCCCAGGGCGAGCCGCAGTACGTCGAGGGCATCCTCGAGGGCGGACCCGGCGCCGAGGGCGAGGACGCCGGCGGCTTCGAGGGCGCCGACGCCGAATCGGACCCGATGTACGACCAGGCCGTCGCCGTCGTCCTCAAGACCCGGCGACCGTCGATATCGCTGGTCCAGCGGCACCTGCGCATCGGCTACAACCGCGCCGCGAGGCTGATCGAGCAGATGGAGCGCGCGGGGATGGTGTCGCCGATGCAGTCCAACGGCAATCGCGAGGTTCTCGTCCCGGCGGGCAAGGGGGAGTCGTGATCGCACGCGCCGCCGCCGCGGCGCTGCTGGCGCTCGCGCTCGCAAGCCCCGGCGCGACGGCGTCGGGCCTCGACCAGTTGCACGCATTCCTCGAGGGCACGAAGACCGCGCAAGGCGATTTCACGCAGACGGTCGTGCGCCGCGACGGGCGTCCGACCCAGAAGACCTCGGGCAGCTTCGCTTTCCAGCGGCCGGGCCGGTTCCGCTGGGCCTACGACAAGCCTTACGAGCAGCTGATCGTCGGCGACGGTGCGAGGATCTGGATCTACGATCACGATCTCAACCAGGTGATCGTGCGCAAGCTCGACGTCGCGCTGGGCGAGACGCCCGCCGCGCTGCTCGCCGGCGACAACGCGCTGGAGCAGAATTTCACGCTGATCGCCGCGGGCGACGCCGACGGCCTGGAGAACGTCGACGCGATTCCCAAGGCGCCCGACTCCCAGTTCAAGAACATCCGCCTGGGCTTCGCCGGCGATCTGCCGCGCCGGATGGTGCTGACCGATGCCTTCGGCCAGACGACGACCCTCGATTTCAGCGCCATGAAGCGCAACCCCGCGCTGCCGCCGTCGATGTTCCGCTTCACCCCGCCCGCCGGCGCCGACGTCGTCGGCGAGTGAAGCGCAACGTGCCGGTTCCCTCGAACCGTCCCGGGAAGGCCCTCCGGCGATGAGCACCGATCTGTTCGGATCCGACGCGACGCCCGCGGCGCCCTCGGGACCGGGTGCAATCGTGCCGCTGGCCGAGCGCCTGCGCCCGAGGACCATCGCCGACGTCGTCGGCCAGCGCCACCTGCTCGCGCCCGGCAAGCCGCTCGCCGTCGCGTTTGCCTCGGGCAAGCCGCACTCGATGATCCTGTGGGGTCCGCCCGGCGTCGGCAAGACGACGCTGGCGCGCCTGATGGCGAGCGCCTTCGACGCCGAGTTCGTCGCGCTGTCCGCCGTTCTTTCGGGGGTCAAGGACATCCGCGATGCCGTGGCGCGCGCCGGGGCGGTGCGCACGCAGAGCGGGCGGGCGACCATCCTGTTCGTCGACGAGGTGCATCGCTTCAACAAGGCGCAGCAGGACGCGTTCCTGCCTTTCGTCGAGCAGGGCCTGCTGACCTTCATCGGCGCGACCACCGAGAACCCGTCTTTCGAAGTCAACAGCGCGCTGCTGTCACGGGCCGCCGTCTACGTGCTGAAGCCGCTGACCGGCGACGAGCTCGCCACCCTGTTCGATCGCGCCAGGATGGAGGCGATGCCCGCGGTCACGGTGGAGGCTGCCGCGCGCGAGGCGCTGATCGCCTATGCCGACGGCGACGCGCGCCGGCTGCTGAACCTCGTCGAGCAGCTCGCGACGGCGGCCGGCGAGGCGAAGCGCAGTGCGGTCGACGTCGCGTTCGTCGAGGCGACGATCGCACGCAGCCTGCGGCGCTTCGACAAGGGGGGCGAAGCCTTCTACGACCAGATCTCGGCGCTGCACAAGGCGGTGCGCGGCTCCGATCCCGACGCGTCGCTGTACTGGATGTGCCGGATGCTCGACGGCGGTGCCGATCCGCTCTACGTCGGCCGGCGGCTGATCCGCATGGCGAGCGAGGACATCGGGCTCGCCGATCCGCGCGCGCTGACGCTGGCGCTCGATGCCGTGGCGACCTACGAGCGGCTGGGCTCCCCCGAGGGCGAGCTGGCGCTCGCGCAGTGCGTGATCTACCTCGCCTGCACCGCCAAGAGCAACGCCGTCTACACCGCGTACGGCGCGGCGCGCGCGTTCATCGCCGAGGACGGATCGCGCCCGGTGCCGCTGCGGCTGCGCAACGCGCCCACCGGCTTGATGCGCGGCCTCGGTTACGGCAAGGGCTATCGCTATGCGCACGACGAAGCGGATGCGTACGCGGCGGGAGAGCGCTACCTGCCCGACGACATGCCCGACACGACCTTCTACGAGCCGACCGGGCGCGGACTGGAGGCGAAGATCAGGGAGCGCCTGCAGGCCTTGCGCGGCCGCGACGCAGCGGCCGGCGGAAAGCGCGGGGCGAGCGAAGACGAATAGGGGCGGGCGGGGCGCGGCCGTCTGCTAACATCGACCGATGCTCGACATCAATCTCTTCCGCAGCGATCTTCCGGCAGTGGCCGCAGCGCTGGCGAAGCGCGGCGTCACGCTCGACACCGCGCGCTTCGAGGCCCTCGAAGGCGAACGCAAGACCATCCAGACCCGCACCCAGGACCTGCAGGCGAAGCGCAACGCGCTGTCGAAGCAGGTCGGCATCGCCAAGGGCAGCGGCATGGATCCGGCCCCGATCCTCGCCGAGGTCGCGGGGCTGGGCGACGAGCTGAAGCAGCTCGAGCGCCAGCTCGACGGCGTCCAGGGGAACCTTCGCGATTTCCTGCTGGAGCTTCCCAACATTACCCATGCGTCGACCCCCGTCGGCGGCGGCGCCGACGACAACGTCGAGGTGCGGTGCCACGGCACGCCGCGCGCATTCGACTTCACCGTGCGCGACCACACCGACCTCGGCGAAGGCCTCGGCATGCTCGACTTCGAGACGGCCGCGAAGCTCTCGGGGGCGCGCTTCTCCTTCCTGCGCGGCGACCTGGCACGCATGCACCGCGCGCTGGCGCAGCTGATGCTCGACACCCACGTGCGCGAGCACGGCTACACCGAGTGCTACACGCCTTACATCGTCAACGCGCCGACGCTGGTGGGCACGACCCAGCTGCCCAAGTTCGAGGCCGACATGTTCGCGGTGACGCGGGGCGGGCAGGTGCCGGGGGAGGAAGCGCAGGAGGCGCTGTACCTGATCTCGACCTCCGAGATCACGCTGACCAATACCGTGCGCGACACCATCCTGCCGGCCGATGCGCTGCCGATCCGGCTGACCGCCCATACGCCCTGTTTCCGCTCCGAAGCGGGGAGCTACGGCAAGGACACCCGCGGCATGATCCGCCAGCACCAGTTCGACAAGGTCGAGATGGTGCAGGTCGTGCGCCCCGAGGATTCCTACGCCGCGCTGGAGGCGCTGACCGGGCACGCCGAGGCGATCCTGCAGAAGCTCGAGCTTCCCTATCGGGTCATGGCGCTGTGCAGCGGCGACATCGGCTTCGCGTCGGCCAAGACCTACGACCTCGAGGTCTGGCTGCCCGGCCAGCAGGCCTATCGCGAGATCTCGTCGTGCTCGAACTGCGAGTCGTTCCAGGCGCGCAGGATGCAGGCGCGCTTCCGCAATGCCCAGGGCAAGCCCGAGCTCGTGCATACGCTCAACGGGTCGGGCCTCGCCGTGGGCCGAACGCTGGTTGCGGTGATGGAGAACTACCAGCGCGCCGACGGCTCGATCGAGGTGCCGGCGGCCCTTCGTCCGTACATGGGCGGGCAGGAGCTCATCGTCCGCCGCTGACGGTCAGGGTCCCCCGTCCACGGCCGCGTGCTTCGCGGCCGGCTCGCCGGCGGGCGAGTAATCGACGCGCGTCCGCGGCAGGTACTCGGGGTAGCGCTCCTGGATCCACGCGACGAGGCCTTCGCGGACCAGGCAGCGCAGATCCCAGGTGTCGCCGGAGTTCGCTGCGCTGACCAGCGCGCGCAACTGCATCGCGCGCTCGTTGGCCTCGGTCACCTGCAGGTTGCAGACCCGGCGGTCCCACTGCGGCGCTCCGCGGCACAGGCGCTCGAGCTCGGCACGCAGCGGCGCGAGCGGCAGGCGATAGTCGACCCACAGGTGGACCGCGCCGATCAGCTCGGCGGAAGTGAGCGTCCAGTTGGCGAACGGGTGCTCGATGAACCACTGCAGCGGCACGATCAGCCGGCGCTCGTCCCAGATCTTGACGATGACGTAGCTCGCACGTATCTGCTCGACGCGCCCCCATTCCCCTTCGATGACGACGACGTCATCGAGCCGCAGCGGCTGCGTCAACCCGAGCTGCAGGCCCGCGATCAGGTTGCCGAGGACCGGGCGTGCCGCGACGCCGACGACGATGCCGGCGACCCCGGCGGACGCGAGCAGGCTGGCGCCGATCGTGCGCACCGCGGGAAAGCTCATCAGCGCGAGGACCAGGGTGACGAATACGATCAGCCCCGATGCCACCATCGCCAGCACGCCGGTCTGGGTTCGCACCTGGCGGGCGTGCAGGTTGTCGGACCGATCGACCGGGTGCAGCTGGAATACCGCGTCGGCGACTCCCGACACGCAGCGCACGCCGAGCCAGCCCAGCGCAGCGGTGAGTGCGAGCAGCGTGACGTGCTCGACAGCGCGCAGCCCCGGCACGTCGGGCGATGCGGCGTCCCACACGAACTGCAGCGCGAAGAGGATGAGCACGACGCGGGCCGGACGCTCGGTGGAGCGAAGCAGCGACCGCAACATCACGCGCGCGGCTGCGGGCCGCGCCGCGAGTGCCCAGGCCAGCCGGTGTCCGATGGACGCGGCGAGGGCGGCCGCCAGCGCGATCGCGCAGGTGATCAGCCAGGCCCGGAGATCCGGATCGGACGCGAGGCTCATGTCCGTGCCTGCAGCCGCCGAGGCTGTCGTCAGCGTCGCGCGACGGCCTGCCGGATCGCGGCGACCGACTTCGCGACGATCGCGTTCACGCCGAGCTCGCCGAGCGCCGCGCTCGATCGCCGCGGATCGCCGTAGACGCCGTGCGCCGCGTCGAGGTCGCGGCCCGCATGCAGCACGTCGAGGCGCACCAGGCGCGGGTCCAGCGCCAGCGACAGCGAGGTGTCGGCGGCGCCGGCATGGGTGCCGATCTCGGCGCTGCTCAACCCCCGCGCCGCGAGGGCCTTCGGGTACTCGGTCTCCGTGACGCGGTAGTACTCGAGGATCGCATGCGCGCGCACCGGCGTATGCGCCCATTCACGATTGAGGCGCGCCGCGACCGCCTGCTCGCTGCGCTGGTATCCGCCGTGGTCGCCGATGAACACGATGTCGCGGAATCCGTGGACGGCGAAGCTCCTCGCCGCGCCTTCGAGCGTCTTCTCGAACGCGTCCACGGGGATGCTGATCGTCCCGGTGAAGCGCATGTGCGAGGAGGGCGGGTCGACCCGGCCCTCGGGAACATAGGCGATGACCGGCGCGACCAGCGCATTGCCGAGCGCGGCGGCGATCCTGCCGGCGAGGATCCCGACGCGCACGTTGTGCTTGCCGAGGACCATGTGCGGTCCGCTCTGCTCGGTTCCGCCGATGGGAATGATGATCGTCGTCGCACCCGCGGCCACCGCCGCCTGGACCTCGGTGGTCGTCAGTCGCTCGAGGTAGGGATCGTGCACCGGGCCGACCGCCGCGCGGGGCGACCCCGCGTCCTGCGCATGCGCGAGCGGCAGCACCGACGCCAGCACGAGGCCGGCGAGCAGGCGGGCGGCGAGGCGAGGGGCTGCCCGGTCAGCGCTGGGCAAGGCTCGCCTGCAGCAGCGGGGGCTGGGCCGACTGGCTGCGCAGCAGGATGTCGTAGTAGCCGCGGACGCGACTCACGAACGCCACCGGCATGCCGCCGCGCGCATAGCCGTTCTTCGCCGCAATGTAGTACTTGGGGTCGGCGAGCAGGGGGAGCATCTTGCGCACGTCGCTCCACAGATCGGGATTGAGCTTGTTGCGCTGAGCGAGGATGCGCGCGTCCTCGAGGTGCCCGATGCCGATGTTGAAGGCCGCCAGCGCCAGCCAGGTGCGGTCCGGCTCGGCGATGCGGGCCGGAAGCCGGGACTTGAGGTCGGCGATGTAGCGCGCCGCGGCGATGGCCGAGGCCCGGGGATCGAGCCGGTCGGCGACGCCCAGCGTGCGCGCGGTGTCCTCGGTCAACTGCATCAGCCCGCGCACGCCGGTCTCGCTGGTCGCGAGCGGGTCCCATTGCGATTCCTGGTAGGCGACCGCGGCGAGCAGGCGCCACTCGATGCCGCTCGTCGCCTGCGCCTCGACGAAGGTCCTGCGCCATTGCGGCAGCATCTGGCGGATGCGGTCCTGGAACACGCCGGCATCGGCACGATCGACCTGGTCGGGAGCGGCCCTGTAGCGCTCGGCCAGCCGCGTCAGCGTTCCGTCCTTGCGCAGGCGGGCGATGAACGCGTCGAGCGCGTCGCGCAGCGCCTGCTCCCCGGCGCCGACGGCCCAGGCGAGCTTGCCGCGCTCGCCGGCCGGGAAGGCGACGTCGAAATCGAGATGGATGTTGCGTGCGGCCGAGGCGTCGGTCGAAGGCACGATCGCATAGTCGATCGTGCCGTCCGAGACCTGCGCGATCAGCGCGTCGGACGAGGCGACGTCGACGGGCGTGAAGCGGATGTCGGGATGCGCGGCCCGCGTCGTGGCGAGCAGGGCCTCGACCCCGGTGTGCGCCGGGTAGGCGACCGTGGCATTCCCGAGGTCCTGCCAGCGGCGGGGCTTGTAGCCGTCGGCGTTGTAGATCAGGACCGGTTCCGCCGAGTCGTAGCCGGCCGTCCAGCGGACGGTCGCAGCCTGCAGCGGGGCGCCCGCGGCATTGGTGCTCGCCTGCGCGGGGGCATGGCCGAAGAGCCCGCCCGCGCCGAGCTGCGCCTCGCCGCTGGCGACGCTCTCCATCAGGGATGCGGCGTCGTCGGCGAACGCGACCTTGAGCGCGAGGCCGCGCTCGCGTGCGAAGCGGGTCAGCAGATCGTGGTCGAAGCCGCTGGCATGGCCATTGGGACCGGTGAACCAGGTCGTGGGGCCGGGACGGACGACGACGCTCAGGCTGGGCTGGGCGGGTGGGGCCGGGGGCGGCTGCTCGCAGCCCGACAGCAGGAGCGCCCCCGCCGCGAGGGCGATGGTCGCGCAAAGGCGCAGGCATTGCGGACGATGATTGGACGCTCGATCGCGCATGACACCTTCAACGCGCCCGTTGCCGGACACGTCCCTGATGGTTTTGCGGCGATCTTTTTGCCGCCGTACGTTGAGCGCAGTCTTGCCGTGGACTGCGCGTGTGCTCCGGACTTGTGAATCGCTGGCGCGCCGTCGCGCCCTTTGTGCGATGCAGCATTATACCCGATTCCACCGCTTCCGTGCCAGTGGCCGGGATCGGGGAGCGATTCGAGGCTATAATGCCGCTTCGCGCCACTGGCGCCCGATCAACGGCGGGTCGCCCCGCATTGCATGGTCGTGAACCTGGTCAGGTCCGGAAGGAAGCAGCCACAGCGATTCTCTGCAAGTGCCGGGGGAACGGCTCGCCACCCCTTTTGACGCTCCGGTCCAACCTGAGCTTGCAGCCGATGAGTTATCAGGTTCTGGCGCGCAAATGGCGGCCCCGGACGTTCGGCGAACTCGTCGGACAGGAGCACGTCGTCACGGCGCTCTCCAATGCGCTGACCCGGGGACGCCTGCATCACGCCTACCTGCTGACCGGGACGCGCGGCGTCGGCAAGACGACCATCGCCCGCATCCTCGCCAAGAGCCTCAACTGCGAGACCGGCGTGACGGCGACCCCATGCGGGGTGTGCGCCACCTGCCGTGACATCGACGCCGGACGCTTCGTCGACCTGCTCGAGCTCGATGCCGCCTCCAACACCGGCATCGACAACATGCGCGAAATCCTCGACAACGCGCGCTATGCACCCACCGTCGGGCGCTACAAGGTCTACCTGATCGACGAAGTCCACATGCTTTCCAAAGGCGCGTTCAACTCGATGCTGAAGACGCTCGAGGAGCCGCCGGAGCACGTCAAGTTCGTGCTCGCCACGACCGATCCGCAGAAGATCCCGGTCACCGTCCTGTCGCGCTGCCTGCAGTTCAACCTGAAGCCGCTGCCGCGCGCCTCGATCGCCGAGCGCCTCGCGGCCATCCTCGACGCCGAGGGGATCGCCCGCGATCCCGCGGCCCTGGTGCAGATCGCCGCAGCTGCGCAGGGGTCGCTGCGCGATGCGCTGTCGCTGCTCGACCAGGCGATCGCCTATGGCGGCGGGGAGGTCCGCGAGGGCCCGGTGCGGGCGATGCTGGGGGTGATCGATCGCGGCTATGTCTACAGGATCGCCGACGCGCTGCTCGCCGGCGACGGCGCGGCGCTGCTCGCCCAGAGCGACGCGCTGGCGGAGAGCGGACAGGCGTTCGCCTCCGCGCTCGACGAGCTGGCGGCGCTGTTCCATCGCATCGCCGTCGTGCAGGCGGTTCCCGACGCATCCGTCGGCGACGACGGCGAGCGGGTCGCCGAGTACGCCGCCCGCATGTCCGCCGAGGATGTGCAGCTCGCCTATCAGATCTGCGCCCAGGGTCGCGCCGACCTGGCACTCGCACCCGACGAGGCGACGGGATTCTCGATGACCCTGCTGCGCTTGCTGGCGTTCGAGCCGGCGTCGCTGGCGGCGTCCGCGCCGGTTGCACCCGCCGCCGCGGCGCCGCGCCGGCCGCAGCAGGCGGCGGCCGAGTCGCGCCTG
>JBLMVY010000040.1:0-7911 GCA_050256935.1 Candidatus Levyibacteriota bacterium
TCGCCTTCGCGATCTCGCCTTCGTGACGTGCGATGTCCTTGGCCAGACGCTCGCGCTCGGCGGCCACGTCGATCTGCACGTCCAGCATCACGCGCAGCGTGTCGACCACCTGCACCGGTGCGTTGCGGTCGGGCAACTCGGCGGCAAGCTGAACCTCGGACAGGCGGGCGAGCGCCTTTAGGTAATTGGTGAGGGCACCGGCCCCCACTCCCGCGAGGTCGCCGGCAACGATCGCGCCGACCTTCTGCCCCGGCGACAATCCCATTTCGCTGCGCAGCGAGCGCACCGAATCGACCAGTGCCTTCAGCGTGGCCACCTGGGTCGACGCCGTCGCGTCGAGCCTGCCCGCGAAGTCGGCCTCCGGGTAGCGCTGCAGCGAGACCGTCTCGCCCCTCGCCCCCGCGAGCGGGGCCACCGACTGCCACAGCTCCTCGGTGATGAACGGGATGAACGGGTGGGCGAGGCGCAGGATCGCCTCGAGACTGCGCACCAGCGTGCGCCGCGTCGCGCGCTGTGCCGCCTCGTCGCCGCGCGCGAGGTCGACCTTGGCGAGCTCCAGATACCAGTCGCAGAACTCGTTCCAGACGAATTCGTAGAGCGCCTTGGCGGCGAGGTCGAAGCGGTAGGCGTCGAGCTGTTCGCGGATCTCTTCGGTCGTGTGCTGCAGCTCGGCCTCGATCCAGCGATCGGCGATCGACGGCTTGCGCGGCAGCGCATCGTCGAGGCCGACGTCCTTGCCCTCGACGTTCATCAGCACGAAGCGCGTCGCGTTCCACAGCTTGTTGCAGAAGTTGCGATAGCCCTCGCAGCGAGCGAGATCGAAGTTCAGCGTGCGGTTGAAGGTCGCCAGCGACGCGAAGGTGAAGCGCAGCGCGTCGGCACCGAAGGCGGGAATGCCGCCGGGGAACTGCTTGCGCGTGCGCTTGGCCACCGTGTCCGCCTGGCGCGGGTCCATCATGTTGAGCACGCTCTTCGCCACCAGGCTCTCGGCGTCGATGCCGTCGATCAGGTCCAGCGGGTCGAGCACGTTGCCCTTGGACTTCGACATCTTCTGGCCTTCGGCGTCGCGGACGATCGCGTTGATGTAGACGTCCCGGAACGGCACCTGGCCGGTGAAGTAGGTCGTCGTCATGATCATCCGCGCGACCCAGAAGAAGATGATGTCGAAGCCGGTGACCAGCACGCTCGACGGCAGGAAGGTCGCGAGCTCCTTCGTCGGCTCGGGCCAGCCCAGCGTCGAATGGCACCACAGGGCGGAGCTGAACCAGGTGTCGAGGACGTCCTCGTCGCGCCGGAACGACGCGGGCGCGCGCCCGAGCTTCGCGGTCGCCTGGGCCAGCGCGTCGGCTTCGCTGCGCGCGACGTAGACGTTGCCCGCCTCGTCGTACCACGCCGGGATCTGGTGACCCCACCACAGCTGCCGCGAGATGCACCAGTCCTGGATGTTGTTGATCCAGTGCAGGTAGGTCGAAAGCCAGTCGCCGGGCACGAACTCCACCTTCTGCCCGGCCCCGGGCGCCCGCTGCGCGGCGCCCGGCACCGCGGCCGGAAGTCCGTCGCCGACGGCGGCGAGGCACAGGTCCTGGATCGACTTGCCCGGAAACCAGGGGTGGGAATCGGGTGCGGGCTTACGCATCGCGACGTACCACTGGTCCGTCAGCATGGGCTCGACGACTTCCCCGGTACGCCCGCAGCGGGGCACGACCATCCTGTGCGCCTTCTCCGACACGACCAGGCCGGCGGCGGCGAGGTCGGCGAGCACCGCCTTGCGCGCCGCGTAGCGATCGAGGCCGCGGTATTTCGCCGGCGCGTTGTCGCCGATCGTGGCGTCGAGGTTGAGGATGGAGATCGCGGCCAGCCGATGGCGCTGGCCGATCGCCCAGTCGTTGAAGTCGTGCGCAGGCGTGATCTTGACCACCCCGGTGCCGAACTCGCGGTCGACATAGTCGTCGGCGATCACCGGGATCTCGCGGTCGGTCAGCGGCAGGCGCACGCGCTTGCCGACCAGCGCCCGGTAGCGCTCGTCGTCGGGATGCACGGCGACCGCGGTGTCGCCCAGCATGGTCTCCGGACGCGTCGTGGCGACAATCAGCGATCCCGAGCCGTCGGCCAGCGGATAGGCGAGCTCCCACAGCTTTCCCTGCTCCTCCTCGCTGTCCACCTCGAGGTCGGACACCGCCGTCATCAGCTTGGGGTCCCAGTTGACCAGCCGCTTGCCGCGGTAGATGAGCCCGTCGTCGAAGAGGCGGACAAAGGTCTCGCGCACCGCCGTCGACAGGCCCTCGTCCATCGTGAAGCGTTCGCGCGACCAGTCGGCGGCCGCACCCAGGCGCCGCATCTGGTTGGTGATGGTCGAGCCCGATTCCTCCTTCCACGCCCACACCCGCTCGGCGAATGCTTCGCGCCCGAGATCGTGGCGGGTCTGGCCCCGGGCTTTCAGCTGCTGCTCGACGACGATCTGCGTCGCGATGCCCGCATGGTCGGTGCCGACCTGCCACAGCGTGTCGTCGCCGCGCATCCGGTGATAGCGGATCAGGACGTCCATCAGCGTCTGCTGGAACGCGTGACCCATGTGCAGCGTGCCGGTGACGTTGGGTGGCGGCAGCTGGATGCAGTAGGAGGCGGCGCCGGGCGTGTACGCCGGCCTGAACCAGCCGCGCGACTCCCACAGCGGATACCACTTGGCCTCGATGGCGTGGGGTTCGAAGCTCTTGGCGAGTTCCATGGGGCGCGGGTGACGAGGGAAAAGCCGGAAATTGTAGCGGATGCGCTCCCTGCCCCTTTCCGGGCCTCCCCGCCGGCCGCCCCCCGCCCCGCCCTGCAGCGCCGGCGCGCGTCCTCAGCTCGCCTCGCGCAGCTTCCCGACCGCGTACTCGGCGATCGCAAGCGACGCGGTGAGCCCCGGCGACTCGATGCCGAACAGGTTGACGAGCCCCGCCACCCCGTGCTCGCGCGGACCCTCGATGACGAAATCGCGCGCCGGCTCGCCGGGCGCCTGGATCTTGGGTCGCATGCCCGCGTAATCGGGAAGGAGCGCCCCGTCGGGCAGCGCCGGCCAGTAGCGGCGGATCGCGGGATAGAACCGCTCGGCGCGCGCGGGATCGACGGCGTAGTCGATCGCCTCGACCCACTCGACGTCGGGACCGAAGCGCGCCTGGCCGCCGAGGTCGAGGGTCACGTGCACGCCCAGGCCCGCCGCCTCGGGAATCGGGTAGACGAGCCGCGAGAACGGCGAGCGCCCGGCGAGCCGGAAATAGTTGCCCTTGCACAGGTAGGCCCGCGGCACCGATATTCCGGGCAGGCCGGAGATCGAGCGCGCGACGCGCGGCGCATCCAGGCCGGCGCAATTCACCACGCTGCGCGCGCACAGCGTCATCGGCTCGTCGCCTCCGATGACGAGCCCGATGCCCTCCGCGGTCAGGTCGCCGACGACGACCGGGCTGCCGAAGGCGAACACCGCACCGGCATCGCGCGCATCGCCTTCGAGCGCCAGCATGTACTGATGGCTGTCGATGATGCCCGTCGAGGGGGAATGCAGCGCCGCGACGCAGGACAGCGCCGGCTCCAGTGCGGCGATCGCGGGCCTCTCGAGCGGCAGCAGGTCGTCGACGCCGTTCGCGCGCGCCTGCGTCGCGAGTCGCTCGAGCTCGGGGCGCTGGTCGCCGCCGGTGGCGACGATCAGCTTGCCGACGCGCCGATGCGCGATGCCGCGCTCGGCGCAGTACGCATAAAGCCGCTCCCGCCCGGCGACGCACAGCCGCGCCTTGAGCGAACCCGGCGGATAGTAGATCCCCGCGTGCACGACCTCGCTGTTGCGCGCGCTGGTGACCGTGCCGATGGCACCCGCGGCCTCGACGACGACGACCTCGCGGCTGGCGCGCGCGAGCTCGCGGGCCACGGCCAGGCCGACGACGCCGGCGCCGATGACGATGCTGTCGACGCGATCCATGCCGCGCGACGCTCAGGCGGCCAGCGATTCGTTGGCCGCCTGCCCGCGGTCGACGCCGCGACCGATGGCGCCGGCGACCGCGTCGAGCTTCGCGATCAGCGACCCGAACTCGTCGATCGACAGCGCCTGGTCGGCGTCGCACCAGGCTTCCGCCGGGCACGGGTGCACCTCGATCAGCAGCGCGTCGGCGCCTGCAGCCACGGCCGCGCACGACAGCGCGGGCACCATCCACGCCTTGCCGCCCGCGTGCGACGGATCGACGATCACCGGCAGGTGGGTCTCCTTCTTCAGCACCGCGATCGCGGTGACGTCGAGCACGTTGCGGTACGCGGTCTCGAAGGTCCTGATGCCCCGCTCGCACAGCATGATCCGGTGATTGCCTCCGGCGGCGATGTATTCGGCCGCCATCAGCCATTCCCCGATGGTCGCGCTCATGCCGCGCTTGAGGATCACCGGGACGTCGACCCTGCCGACTTCCTTCAGGAGATCGAAGTTCTGCATGTTGCGGGTGCCGATCTGGATGACGTCGACCTCGTGCTCGAGGAAGGTGTCGAGCATGCGCACGTCCATCAGCTCGGTCACGATCGGCAGGCCGTGGCGCGATGCCGCATCCTTGAGCATCGTCAGGCCTTCGACGCCCTTGCCCTGGAACGCGTAGGGGCTGGTGCGGGGCTTGAACGCGCCGCCGCGCATCAGGCGCGCGCCGGCTGCCGCGACGCCTGCCGCAGCCGCTTCCATCTGCGGCACCGTTTCCACCGAGCACGGACCCGCAATCACCTGCACTGCCGAACCGCCGATGCAGGCCCCGCGCACGTCGACCACCGTGCTCGCCTTGTGCCATTCGCGCGCGACCAGCTTGTAGGGCTTCAGGATGTGCATCGAGCGCTCGACCCCGGGCAGCGGGTCGAACATCTCCGGGTCGAGCTTGCGCTCGTCGCCGATGGCGCCGATCAGCGTGCGCTCGGTGCCGCGCGAGATGTGGACGTCGAGCCCGTGGGCGCGGATCTTGGCTTCGACCGCGGCGATTTCCGTCTCGCCGGCGTCGGGCTGCATGACGATGATCATGGTGATTCTCCTTTCCGGTGCTTGAAAAAGCATCGGGCGGCCTTTTCAGGGGCCGCCCGATGCGCTGTATTCGTTGTCTGCTGTCGATGCTATGCGCGCGCGCGGCCCTCGGAATCGTCCGTAAAGTAAAAGTAGCCCACGTACCAGGTCGTGGGTCGCGACGAAAGGGCCAGTGCCTTGGCGTGCATGAAGGTCAGTGTATCAGCATTTGCACAAGCCGGCGAGGACTGCCGGCCGCAGGCCCGTCACGGATGGTGGCTGCGCCAGCTGTCGATCTCGCGCTCGATCGCCTCGGCGACGTAGCTTCGCACCAGCTCGCCGACCTGGCGGTTGATGGTGTCGACGAGCTCGGCGCTCGCGCGCGCGACGATCGGCTGCAGACGGGCGCCGAGCTGCTCGCGCAATCCGGTGTCGGTGAACAGATCCAGGCGCTGCATGACCTGGGCACGGATCTCGTCGGCCAGCGCATCCCAGTCGGGGGCCTGGCGTTCCTCCGCCGCGGCCGCCCCGGCGGGCGTCGCCGCGGGCGTCGCTTCCGCGCCCGACTTTTCGTCGGCGTCGGGTTGCGCACCCCAGTCCGCGTCTCCCACCGCGACGACGTCGACGGATTCGCCGGGCTCCTCCTGCGCTGCATCGAGATCCCCGCCTCCGCTGACCGTCGGCGCTGCCTGCACGATGTCTCCGGGCGGTGGAATCTCGAGGATGAAGTCCTCGTCGACGAACGCAGGGGCGGGCGGCACGGCCGGTGCCTCGACCGCAACTGCTTCGGCAGGCAGCGCTTCGACAACCGCGGGTTCGGCGACCACCGGTTCGGCAACCACCGGTTCGACGACCGCGGGCTCGACCGCCGCAGGTTCGACCGCCGCTTCGGCGGCCGCAGCGATGGCAGCCTCTTCCGGGAACAGCCGCACAGGCGCCGCTTCGGAGGCCGGCGTCTGCGCGATATCGCGATAGTCGCCGACCTCGACCACGTCGGTCAGCACGGGCAGGTCGGACAGGGTGTCGAAGGCGATCGGATCCGCAGCGGCGTCCGTGGCCCCCTCGGGGAGGATCACCGTCGGGGCCAGCGGCGCGGCATGGTCGACGGCCAGGGCGTCGGTCAGCGTCGGCACGTCGCGCCGGGATCCCGGCAGGGTCGCGCCATCGGCGGGCAGCGTCGTGTCGCCGCCGACCCTGGACTTGTCGCGCCTTCGATTTCGGCGCATCAGCGAGTCTGCCTGTCTGAGTAGATCGCGCGCCGACGGCATCTAGTCGCGGCTCGAGAGATTGTGCGTGCGCATCTCGTAGCCCCGCTCCCGATAGTAGCGAAAGCGCGTGCGCCCGGCGATCACCTGGTCGTCACCCTCCCCGACGATCTCGACCAGGCGCTCGAACCGGCTGAAGAACGGTGGCGGCTCCGGATGCAGGTTGATGAGCACCGCTGCAGGTCCCGCATGCTCGAGGGACTCGTCGATCAGCACCGGCGTGTCCCCGGCGATCGGGCTGTCGAGGCGGCAATGCGGAATGAAGGCGACCTGGGGCTCCTGCCACAGCAGCCGATCCAGCGCCACGGTGGTCGCCGCGTCGGGCGTCAGCACGCGGACCGAGCCATGGTGGCGGTACGCCTTGGCGACCAGCCTGCCGACGGTTCGCAGGGGATCGGCGACGTGGGCGTAGAAATCGATCGCCGTCATCGGTCACGCGGCGGATTCGTGGGCCAGGATCCAGGTCGCCAGCATCGGCACCGGGCGCCCGGTCGCGCCTTTCTCCTTGCCTTCCTTCCACGCGGTGCCCGCGATGTCGAGGTGCACCCAGTCGTATTTCTTGGTGAAGCGCGAGAGAAAGCACGCTGCGGTGATGCTGCCGCCGGGTCGCCCCGCGATGTTCGCGAAATCGGCGAAGTTGCTCGCGAGCCCCTCCTGGTAGTCGTCCCACAGCGGCAGCTGCCAGCCGCGGTCGTAGGCATCGTCACCCGCCGTCAGCAGGGCGCGCGCCAGCGTATCGTTGTTGCTGAACAGTCCGCTGGCGACGTGTCCCAGCGAGATGACCATGGCGCCGGTCAGGGTCGCGATGTCGACCACGGCTTCGGGCTCGTAGCGCTCGGCATACGTCAGCGCATCGGCGAGGATCAGGCGCCCCTCGGCATCGGTGTTCAGCACTTCGACGGTCTGCCCCGACATCGTCTTGACGATGTCGCCGGGCTTGGTCGCCCGCCCCGAGGGCATGTTCTCGCAGGCGGGGATCAGGCCGACGAGGTTGATCCTGGGCTTCAACTCGGCGATGGTGCGGAACGCGCCCAGAACCGACGCGGCGCCGCACATGTCGAATTTCATCTGGTCCATGTCCGCCGCGGGCTTGATCGAGATGCCCCCGCTGTCGAAGGTGACGCCCTTGCCCACCAGCACCAGCGGCTTCTGCTTTCTCTGCGACTGCTCGTACTCCAGCACGATGAAGCGCGGAGGCTCGTCGCTGCCGTTGGTGACCGACAGGAACGATCCCATCCCCAGCGCCTCGATCTGCGCGCGCTCGAGGACGGTCACCTTGACGTCGGGAAACTGCCTCGCGAGTTCCTGGGCGCGCTCGGCGAGATAGCGCGGCGTGCAGACGTTGCCGGGAAGGTTGCCGAGATCCTTCGCGAAATCCACGCCGTTGGCGATCGCGAGGCCCCGCATGGCTGCGGCTTCGCCGGCGGCGAGATCGGATCGCTGCGGAACCGACAGCGTCAGCTTGCGCAGCGGCCGGCGCACCTCGGCCGGCTCGCTCTTCATCTGCTCGAAACGGTAGACCGCGTCCATCGCGACGACCACCGCATGCTCGACCCGCCACGCCACCTCGCGGCGCTTGACCTTCTCCTCGGTCAGGTAGATGACGGCCTCGTACGAGCCGGTTTCGTTCAGCAGCTTGACCGCGTTGCGGAT
>JBLMVY010000041.1:0-9491 GCA_050256935.1 Candidatus Levyibacteriota bacterium
CGCTGGCGTGCAACTCGGGTTCCTGGACGGCGAGCGGCTTCGGCATGGCGATGCTCTATCGGAGATCCGTCAACCGCGCCGAGACGCGGCCTCGACGCGTCTCGATGTGCAGTCGACGGAACTCGTCAGGCGCATGGTCGTTAAGATGTATTCGTGATATTGCTTTTGACGACAGACGGTGCTAATCTGAAGATGTACGCACTGTACATCTTCATGGCCATGACGGCAATCTCGGGCACGGCGGTCGCACCTGCCGACGATACGCTTGCGGCTGCGCGTCCGGCTCCGAAGCCCGGGACGCTGCAGGGCAAGAGCGCCAGGACGACGCGGGAGACGGTTCTGTGGACGCATTGGTGGACGCCCGCCCTCATGTCGTTCCGCGTGACGCGGAACCCGGCATTTCGCTTCACTCCGGGGCACTACGCGCGCGTGGGGCTTGCCGATCCGCCATTGGAAACGGTCTACCGGCCACTGTCGGTGGCGTCGGCACCGGCCGACTCCCACCTCGAGTTCTTCTGCAGCCTCATACCGGGCGGCCAGCTTTCGGCTCGCGTCGCCGCGCTTCGCATCGGCGAGCCGGTCGAAGTCGAGCGGGCGAGCTTCGGCTTTCTCACCGTCGACTCGCTTTCTCCAGGCGCTGACTTGTGGCTGCTGGCAACCGGCACCGGCATCGCGCCCTTCCTGTCCATGCTGCGCGACCCCCAGGCATGGCAGGATTTCGCACACCTGATCGTGGTCCAAAGCGTCAGGCACGCCGCCGAACTTGCCTACGCCGACGAGATCCGCAGGCTGGCGGACAGGCCGCGTGCGCCGACCGCGCCCCGTTCCCTCCGTTACCTGCCCGTTGTCACCCGCGAGCTGCGCGCCCTGCTCGGCGAACGCGGCTTTCGGACGACCCGCCGCGGCATCCGCGGGCAGGTCGCCTTCGAGAAATACTGGTAGGAGACCACCGATGACCTACGTCGTTGCCGAAGCGTGCATCCGCTGCAAGTACACCGACTGCGTGGACGTGTGTCCGACCGACGCCTTTCGCGAGGGACCGAATTTCCTCGTGATCGATCCCGACGATTGCATCGACTGCACGCTCTGCGTGCCGGAGTGTCCGGTGGAGGCGATCCATGCGGATGACGACGTGCCGGAGGACCAGCGCGACTTCATTCCGCTCAACGCCGAACTCGCGAAGGAGTGGAAACCCATCATCGAGAAGAAGCCGGCGCCGCCGGACGCGAACCACTGGGCCGAGGTCGAGGACAAGCGCCGCGAGCTCGACCGCGGCTGACCGATGCTCGATCCGGCCCTGCCGGGCCGAGCATCCCCGGCCCCTAGTGCAGCCCCGGCCCCAACCCTTTTTCCAACCCCTTTCCTCCCACGTCGCCCAGGAGCCCTGCCGTGAACCAGCACGCCCATGCCCACGTCCACCTTTCGCCCGACCGGATTTACCCGTTCGACGCCCGCGGCGTCGCCAAGCGCTTCCGCCATGCGGCGATCTTCGGCGCGCTCGACGCGCTGCAGCCGGGGGAGACGATGCGCTTCGTCAACGACCACGATCCGCTGCCCCTCCTCGACCAGCTGCGTGCCCGCTACGGCGAGGCGGTCAACGTCGAGTACCGCCAGCGCAGCGCGGACGGCGTCGTGATCGATTTCGTCCGGCGCTGACCGTCGCAGGTACTTGGCGGCCCCGACGCTGCTCAGCGCCCGGCACCCTGCGGCAGCATCCGCAGCAGCGTTCGGTCGTGGCGGCCGAAGTGGTGCCACAGCGCTGCCGCCACGTGCGCCGCGATCACCGCGGCAAGCGTGATGCCGGCGACCTCGTGCACCTCCTTGAACAGGTCCGCCAGCGCCTGGTTCGCGCCGCCGACCGGCGCGAGCGAGAGTCCGAGGATCCGGATGCCCCTGCCGAAGTTCGTGAATAGCAGGCCCGATACCGGCATGACGATCATCGCTCCATAGAGCGCGACGTGGGCAATCCGCGCGGCCGCCTGCTGCCACGCGGGGATGTCATTGGCGGGCGCAGGAGGATGGCCGGCACGCCACGCCAGCCGCACGGCGACGAGCGCGAGCACGACCACGCCGACGAGCTTGTGGAGGTTGAACGCGGCAAACTTGAGATCGCCTTTCGGCAGCTCGTCCATGACGAAGCCGCCCGCGAGGAGCGCGACGATCATGACCGCCATCGCCCAATGCAGGCCGATCGACACCGGATGGTAGGTCCTGGTGGCATTCATTCGACTCTCCCGTCGAGCATCACGGGGCCATGCTGATCCCGTTGGCTTAAAGGACGCTTAATGCGTGGCCAGCCGACGGCTTCTCGGATCGCAGCCCCGGTCCCCAATGCCCGGTCCCCACCTGCTCGTGAGTCCTGCCGTCCCGGATGCGGTAGATCCGCCTGAACGTCGGGATGATCTTCTCGTCGTGCGTGACGACGATGATCGCAGTGCGCGACCCGCTCGCCGAGTTGCCTGGTGCCGCCTGTCCGCGGCGAGATTCGGATCGAGCTGCGAGATGACCGTGGCGCGCCCCGCGAAGCGCCGGGAAGCGATGCTACGTCGCACCGGACCACCGATCGGCCGGACCACCAATCACGCCTTGCGCAGCCGAAGGGCATTGCCGACGACCGATACCGAGCTCATCGACATCGCCGCCGCGGCGACCAGCGGCGAGAGCAGGATCCCGAAGGCTGGATAGAGGACGCCCGCCGCGATCGGGACACCCAGCGCGTTGTAGATGAGCGCAAAGACGAGGTTCTCGTACATGTTGCGCACGGTGAACTCCGAGAGCTGTCGCGCACGCGCGATGCCGCGCAGATCTCCCTTTACCAGTGTGACCTGCGCGCTGCTCATCGCCACGTCGGTGCCCGTTCCCATCGCGATTCCGACGTTCGCCCGAGCGAGCGCCGGGGCGTCGTTGATGCCGTCCCCGGCCATTGCGACGCGCCGTCCCTCCCCTTGCAGGCGCGCCACCAGATCGGCCTTGTCCTGCGGGCGCACCTCGCCGTGGACCTCGTCGATGCCCAGGCGCCGCGCCACCGCCTCGGCCGTCGTCCGGCCGTCGCCCGTGGCCATGACGATCCGAATTCCGGCTTGATGCAGGGCGTCGATGGCAGCGGGGGTGGAATCCTTGACCGGATCGGTCACGGCCAGCATGCCGGCCAGGCGGCCATCGACGGCGAGATGGACTACGCTCGCCCCGTCCCGGCGCAGTCGCTCCGCCTCGGCGGCGAAGGGCGCCACGTCGGCGCCGGCGTCGCGCATCAGCACCGTATTTCCAAGCGCGATCGATCGCCCCTCGACCGTCCCGCGCACGCCGATGCCGGTGGCCGACTCGAGGGATTCCGGCTTGGCGAGCTTCAGGCCGCGGCCCCGCGCCGCAGCGACGATCGCGACCGCGAGTGGGTGCTCGCCGGCCTGGTCGATGCTGGCGGCAATCCGCAGAACCTCGTCCTCGGAGAACGGGGCCAGGCTGACCGCCCGGGAGAACACCGGCTTGCCGAGGGTGAGCGTGCCCGTCTTGTCGACGATCAGGGTGTCGATGCGACGCAGCGTCTCGAGCGCCTCTGCGTCCCGGAACAGCACGCCGCTGGTCGCTCCCCGCCCGCTCGCCACCATCACCGACATCGGCGTGGCGAGTCCGAGGGCGCAGGGGCAGGCGATGATCAGCACTGAAACCGCGGCCAGGACCGCGTACGCTCCGCGCGGTTCGGGGCCGATCAGCCACCAGACGATCGCCGTCAGGACCGCGATACCCACCACCGCGATCACGAAATAGCGCGCGACCACGTCGGCCAGGCGCTGCATCGGCGCACGGCTGCGCTGGGCCTGGGCGACCATCTGGACGATCTGCGACAGGACCGTCTCGGCCCCCACCTTCTCCGCCCGCATCACCAGGCTTCCGGTGCCGTTGATCGTCGCGCCGATGACGCGATCGCCGGCGACCTTCTCGACGGGAATCGGCTCGCCGGTCAGCATCGACTCGTCGATGCTCGACCGGCCCTCGGTCACGGTTCCATCGACGGGCACCTTCTCTCCCGGTCGGATGCGCAGGATATCGCCGATGTGCACCGTGGCGAGGGGAATGTCCTCTTCCGTTCCGTCGGATCCGATGCGGCGGGCGGTCTTCGGCTGCAACCCGAGCAGCGCGCGTATCGCGGCGGAGGTGCGTGACCGTGCGCGCAGCTCCAGCATCTGTCCGAGCAGGGTCAGCGAGACGATCACCGACGCCGCCTCGAAATAGACGGCGACGCGCCCGCCTTCCCGGAACTCCGCGGGAAAGAGGCCCGGCGCGATCGTTCCCAGCACGCTGTAGAGGTAGGCCGCGCCGACGCCGGTCCCGATCAGCGTCCACATGTTGGGATTGCCATCCCGGATCGAGCCGAGCCACCGGACGAAGAAGGGCCACCCCGCCCACAGCACGACCGGCGTCGAGAGCGCAAGCTCGAACCAGGACATCGCGGCCGGCGCCAGGGGCACGATCCGGTGCCCGCCCATCGCGAACAGGACGCCGAGGATACTCAGCGGAAGCGTCCACCAGAAACGCCGCGTGAAGTCCTCGAGTTCGGGGTTGCGCTCCTCCTCGACCGACGGCATCTCGGGCTCGAGCGCCATGCCGCAAATCGGGCAATACCCCGGCGCAGGCCGCCGGATCTGCGGGTGCATCGGGCACACGTAGGTGATCGTGCCCGGCACGGTGATCGCTTCAGCGGATACGACCGGCGTCGGCCGGTGCTGGTGATGCTCCGCATGATCGTTCATCGCACCTCCTGGTCGAAAGTTGCCGGATGCCGCTCGGTCAGGATGGAGCGGCTGTCGCGCGCATGAGAGCCGCCGCTAGGTCGCGAACCGATGGAGCCACGGAGACGCGCCCAGACGCATCCCGATAGAGACGACAGGCGGGCGCCTCGGCCAGGCCGCCGGCTGCAACCACGTCGGCTCCCTCGACGAGGATCGTCGGGGAGCCGAAGCGACGGACGTAGGCAGGAGCGTCGGGGGCACTGCGCTCCCATTCCTGCCAACGCGCTTGCATCCGGGCAACCGCGAAAGCTTCGGACAGGCGCTGCCGCGCGACTTCCACATTGGGGCAGCCCTCGTCGTAGATGAGTTCGACGTTCATCGGGCGAGCCGCATCCTGCCTAGGGATAGCCGTGATAGGCGCGCGCCACGCCGTCGGCCTGGAACAGCAAGACCTCGTAGGGGATCGCGCCGGGGGCGTCCATTCCCGGCGCGCTTCCCGGCATTCCGGGAACCGCCAGGCCCAGCGCCTTCGGCCGCTCTGCGAGAAGCTTGCGGACATCCGTGGCGGGTACGTGCCCCTCCACGACATAGCCGTCGACCCATGCCGTGTGGCAGGCCGCGAGTGCACGCGGGACGCCCGCCCTGGCGCTAACCGCATCGACATCCTCGACGTCGTGCACGCTCACGCTGAACCCATGGTCACGCATGTGCCGCACCCACTGGCCGCAGCACCCGCAGGTCGGGCCCTTGTAGACATCGACCTTCGGCGCGGGCGCTGCCATCGCCGCCCTGCTGCCTGCGACGGCGATGGCACCCACGATTTCCAGGAATGTTCGACGCTTCATTCGACGATCCTCATCTGATGGACTCGGCACCTGACAACGGGAGGCGTCCACGTTCGACCGGCCGGTTTGCCGCAACTCCAGCGGTCACCCGCGAGAGCACGATGGCTTCAGCCGCCGAGGTCGCGCTTGCGTTCCTCGAATTCCTGCTTGTCGATCTCGCCGCGCGCGTAGCGCTCGCGCAGGATTTCCATCGCCCGGTTGGCCGTCCCTTGGCCACCGCCCCGGCTGCCGCGATAGAGCCACTTCGCCAGCAGCACGATGCCCAGGATGATCAGCACCCACCACAGCAACATGCCGACCACGCCGAACCCCCACCCACCACCCCATCCGTAGCCACCCATCATCCCTGGACCGTAACCCTGTGCAGACGCAAGTACCGGCAGGGCGATCCAGAGGACGAGCCCTGTTGCCGACGTCGAAGCCATACGCTTCATGGTGGAATCTCCATCACGGGACCGGCGGTCAATCCGATCCGCGGCCCCAGCCGCGCTGCAGCTGGTCGCGCTGTTCCTTGGTGAGGACGGCGTCGAATTGCTTGCGCGACTCCGCCATCGAGGACCACATCTGCTGGCGCAGATCCTCGATCTGCTTGTAGGCTTTGCCTACCGCCGCATCGTCCGCCTTGCCTGAAGCCACCAGGTCGCGGAGCTTGAACCGCGCATCACGCATCTGACCCATCAGACCCCATTGCTTCTGCGAGAATGCCTCCTGGATCCTGGCGATCTTGTCCCGCTGCTCCTGGCTGAGGTCGATCCCGGCAAGGCCATACGGCCCGTATCCGTACATCATCCCGGGTCCCATGCCATAGCCGCCGTAGCCCCCCATCATTTCCGGACCCATCCCGTACGCTCCGGGCCCGCCGTATCCGTACATCATCCCGGGACCCATGCCGTACCCGCCGTAGCCTCCGTTTCCGCCATAGCCTCCATAGCCGCCCATCATTCCCGGACCGTAGCCGCCAGGCTGGGCCCGGATCGTCGGGGCAGCCAATCCGACCGCGGCAGCGGTGAGAAGTGCGATCAGGGCGATCTTCTTCAACGGCCGGTGCTTCGTACCGAGTGCGGGAGGATTTGCAGCGTGTTGCGCAGTCATCTTGCTGTTCAGATTGGCGTTCATCTCGATCTCCACTTGGATCTTGGTTGACATCGTCTCGACAACCAGCCGCTGCTTTGCCGAAGCAGGCCGCGACGAAGGGTGCCGGCTGGCGCCCGGCACTACGGATGCGAACGGGAACTGCCCCGTGGACGGGGCGGGCTAGAGCCGCAGGCGGCTGACGCGCAGGAAAGGTGGTACGCCCGAGGCAGGGCGTACGACGGGAACCGGTTGTGGCGCCGAGGCCGTGGCAACGACGAAGTTCGCGCGCGCAAAACCCGAAACGGGCGGCGACGAATCCAATTGCCCGGCGATGAGCGGGAGCTTGCTTACGACCGGGACATTGGTCGCGCAGAACTGCTCGCAGTCGGCGAGAGTGGCATCGTGCGGCAATGTCGCGCCGACACTGCCCGCATGGGTCGCGCCTTCGCCGTCGACCGCGACATGCCAGTCGCACGCTTGCGCGAAGCCGATGAACAAGGCAAAGAGCCACATGCCCAGTGCAACGCTGGCAGCGACCCGTCGCCTCCAGGCCAACGCCCTATTCATCGCGGACCATGCTGCCAATCGTCCTTCACGTAGGCCAGTCTAGTCCTTCCGAGGAAATCAAGTGATTGATCCACATCAATGACCGCAGCCATCGGGAGCAAGCAAGCCAGCCCGCAGCCGAACCGCCCCGGTCGGGACGCGAACCCGACCGGAGCTGCGTCAACGTCGGCATGCCTGGCGCGAGGTGCGGGGCAATCCGGACGTTCTCACCCCGCCAGTGTTGCATCGCGAAGCCCAGGGCGCTCTTGGTAGCCTATAGTGAGAGTTCAATGCCCAACGAAATCGGGGCACGACGAACACTCCATCCTCGCCAATGGCACGCCCGAGGGCCGACAATCCAGTCGATAAGGCTACGGCCCCCTCGTCGCGGCTTCCGAACGCGCTGCGCGCGATCGGCCGCAGCCGCACGCTCCTGAAGGATGCCTCGGTGTTCCACAAGGGCGAGCCGGTTCGTGCGGTGTTCCTCGTCGTCGAGGGCGATATCCGCCTCGCGCGCTTCGCGCCGGACGGCAGCGAGATCGCGCTGCATCGCGCGAGCCGCGGAGATTTCTTCGCGGAGGCCGCACTCGACTCGCCGCGCTACCACTGCGACGCCATCGCCACACGCGACACGACGCTGATCGAGTTCCCTGCCGCGGGCGTGCGCGAATTGCTCGCCAGCGACCCCGCGTTCGCGCGCGAATGGGCGAGCCTGCTTGCATGCCAGCTGCACGCGGCGCGTGCGCGGCTGGAGCGCCTCGCGCTGCGATCGGCGGCCGAGCGCGTGCTGCACTACCTGCAGACCGAAGGCCGCGGCCCGCACTGCGACGTGACGCTGCCGGGAAGCCTCAAGGATTTTGCCCGCGAGCTCGGAATCGCCCACGAAAGCCTCTACCGGACGCTCTCCGGTCTCGAGCGCAAAGGAGTCCTGCGGCGCAACGGCGCCCGGCTCACGCTCAACCGCAAGCCATCGGCCATGTGATCAGGATCATATGCGGCGCAGGCGCAAGGTCCGACAATCCACCACTCGCGTCCCTTGTTCCTCCATCGGAGGTTGCATGCCTCGTTTCCGCTCCTTCGCACTGGCTCTCGCCGTCGGCATTGCCGTCGTCGCACTTGCGGCCCGTGCCCAAACCCCGATGCGCGACATGAGTGACATGGACATGGCGAACATGGGCGGCGGGAGCGCCGCTCCGACCGACGCCCGTCAGCTCGTCAGCTTCCCCGAGCCGATGCGGCTGCACACGATTGCCAACATGCGCGATCACCTGCTCTCGCTGCAGGAAATCGACGAGGCCCTGTCGCGCAACGACTTCGACAAGGCCGCAAGCATCGCCGAGCAGCGCCTCGGGATGAGCTCGCTCGAGGCCCACGGCGCGGCGCACCTCGCACCCTTCATGCCGCAGGGCATGCAGGATATCGGCACCGCGATGCACCGCGCAGCGAGCCGCTTCGCCGTTGCTGCGCAGAACGCGAGCGTCGGCAACGACGTGCGGCCGGCGCTCGCCGCGTTGGGGACGGTGATGCAGGAATGCGTCGCCTGTCATGCGACTTATCGCCTGCATTAGCGACGTGACGCGCGCCTAGGGTCGAAGCAGCCGTCGAGATGGAAATCCTCGCGATCCGGTTCATCTGCATCGAATCTTGCCGCAAGCCGCTCCAACTCGGCATCGATGCCCCGCCGACCCCGCGAAGCGGGCCGCTGCGGAAGACCGAATGCGACGGACGCACGAAGCTCCGGCGGCCGCGAAGAACGCGAATGGGCTGACGAGCTGCATCGGTCTCTCCCGAGCGCAAAAGCGCCCAGCACGTCGCCCCCGGGAACGGGGAAGCGACGGCCTTCGATTCAGGGAGGAGACGGTGCCGAAGCGGCGCTTCCACGGCTGCACTTCATCCCGGCTGATTCCCTCAGGCGCCGGGCGTCGTGCGGTAGAAAGACGGCGTGGACGCAGCCCGGGCTAGAGAGCGATTCGACTGCCTACTTGCTGCTGGACTCATGGGCGAAGGTGATTCGCCAGCCTTCGGCAAGCCTGCGCCACAGCGCGGAATAGGCCAGCGTCTTCTCGACCACGCTCCCGTCGTCGAGCACCTTGCGCGCGGCAATCAGAAAGGTAGTGAGTCCGGAGTCTTCTCCAAGTGCTTCGAAGATCGGGGCATCCAGATAGGCGTATGTGCCCTTCACCCTTCCGTCCTTCCACCACTCGCGCTGCAACCTTCGAAGCTCGTGCCAGCCGCGAATGATTTCACCATTGAAGACAAACGTAAGCGAGGCGTCCTGAGCGTACGCAGCCATGTGGCG
>JBLMVY010000042.1:0-8760 GCA_050256935.1 Candidatus Levyibacteriota bacterium
CAGACGTTCCGCCTGCTGGCCCAGGACCTCTCCGGCCAGATGAGCGTCGAGCGCCTCGCCGACCACCTTTCGGCGCTCGCCGACACGATCCTCGACGCGACGATCAAGGGCTGCTGGCGCCTGCTGCAGGGTGCGGGCGCCCCGCCGCCCCGCTTCGCGATCGTCGGCTACGGCAAGCCCGGCGGCAAGGAGCTGGGCTACGCGTCCGACCTCGACCTCGTCTTCCTCTACGAAGCCGATCCTGCGAACCCGGCCGACGAGGGCGCACAGGAGCGCTATGCGCGGCTTGCGCAGCGGATCAACACCTGGCTCACCGGCGCCACGGCTGCCGGTCGCCTCTACGAGACCGACCTGCGGCTGCGCCCCGACGGCGCGGCGGGGATGATGGTGTCGAGCCTCGGCGCCTTCGAGCGCTACCAGCGCGAGCAGGCCTGGACCTGGGAGCACCAGGCCCTGACCCGCGCCCGCTTCGTCGCCGGCGACGAGGGCATCGGCGCAGCGTTCGAGTCGATTCGCGACCAGGTGCTGTGCATGCCGCGCGACGCCGCGAAGCTCGCCGCCGACGTCGTCGACATGCGGGCGAGGATGGCGGCCGGGCATGCGAACCCGACGCCGGAGTTCGACCTCAAGCACGACCGCGGCGGCATGGTCGACATCGAGTTCGTCGTCCAGTACCTGGTACTCGCCCATGCCCACCGCCACCGCGAGCTGACCAGGAACGCGGGCAACATCGCGCTGCTGTCGATCGCCGCGCAGGCGGAACTGCTGCCGACGGACCTGGCATCGGCCGCGGCCGATGCCTACCGCGAGTACCGGCGCCTGCAGCACCAGATACGCATGACCGGCGCCCCGCACGCGCGCGTGGATCCCGTGCCGCAGGCCGCGCGCCGGGCGAGCGTCGACGCCTTGTGGGAGCATGCGCTGGGCCCGCGGCCGGATCGGCTAGAATTCGCGCTTCGGAAACGAGGAGAAACCCGCCATGTCGATGGCTGACCGCGACGGATGGATCTGGTACGACGGCAAGATGGTGCCGTGGCGCGATGCGACGACGCACGTGCTCACCCACACCCTGCACTACAGCATGGGCGTCTTCGAAGGGGTGCGCTGCTACAAGACCGAACGCGGTCCGGCGATCTTCCGCCTCAGGGACCACACCGACCGCCTGCTCCGCTCGGCGCGCATCTTCGGGATGAAGATCCCCTTCACCGCCGACGAGCTCAACGACGCCCAGCGCGCCTGCGTGCGCGAGAACAAGCTCGAGTCGTGCTACATCCGCCCGATCGCGTTCTACGGGTCGAACGCCATGGGCGTTGCCGCGAGGTCGAACCCGGTGCTGGTCGCCATCGCCGCATGGCCCTGGGGCGCCTACCTCGGCGCCGAAGGCATCGAGAAGGGCATCCGCGTGCGGACTTCCTCGTACACGCACCATCACCCGAACATCACGATGTGCAGCGCCAAGGCCGTGTCCAACTACTCGGTGTCGATCCTCGCCAACCAGGAGGCGACCCACGACGGTTACGAGGAAGCGATGCTGCTCGACCCGCAGGGCTACGTCTGCCAGGGCTCGGGGGAGAACGTGTTCATCGTCCGCGACGGCAAGCTGCACACGCCCGACCTCGCCGGCGGCGCGCTCGCCGGCATCACGCGCGCGACGATCATGACCTTCGCAGCCGAGCTGGGCATCCCGGTGCTCGAGCGCCGCATCACCCGCGACGAGGTCTACGTCGCCGACGAGGCGTTCTTCACCGGCACCGCCGCGGAGGTGACGCCGATCCGCGAATTCGACCATCGGCCGATCGGCGAAGGCCGGCGCGGGCCGCTCACCGAGCGCCTGCAGCGCATGTACTTCGACACCGTCAACGGGCGCAACCCCGCGCACGAGGACTGGCTGACGCTGGTGTGACCATGGCGGAGACGCGCGAAATGCCGGTCGTCGTCGTCCAGGCGAAGGACCTCCCGGTCTACTGCCCGAATCCTTCGATGCCGCTGTGGAGCTCGCATCCTCGCGTCTATCTCGACGTCGCCGACGAGGGCGAAGTCCTGTGTCCCTACTGCGGGACCCGCTACCGCCTCGAGGGCGGCGCCGGCAGCGGCGGCCACTGAAGCCTCGCGCCCAGCGTGATGCCACCCGCGCCGCAATCCCCGGGCGCGCACGCCCGCGGTGATCGCGCGCTGGTCGTCGCGCCGTCGTGGGTCGGCGATGCGATCCTGTCGGAGCCGCTGATCGCCCGCCTGCGCGAATCGGGCATGGCCGCTCCGGTGGACGTCGTCGCGCCGCCGTGGTGCGGTCCCGTCTATGCGCGCATGCGCGGCGTCGGGCGCATCGTCGACGCCCCTGCCGGACATGGCCGCTTCGCGCTGGCCGCGCGCCGCAGGCTCGGCCTGGAGCTGCGCGAGGCCCGATACACGCACGCCTACGTCCTGCCCAACACCTGGAAGTCGGCGCTGGTGCCGTTCTTTGCGCGCATCCCGCACCGGGTCGGCTTCGTCGGCGAGGCGCGCTACGGGCTGCTGACCGACGCGCGCAGGCTCGATGCCAGGGCGATGCCGCAGCTCGTGACACGCTACGCGTCGCTGGCCTCGCCGCGCGACGCCCCGGCGCCGGCGGCGATCGCGCCGGTGCTGATGCCCGATGCCGCCAACCGCGCCGCCGCCATCGCCGCCCTCGGCCTCGCCCGCGAAGGCCCCGTGGCGATCCTGTGTCCCGGCGCGGAATTCGGCCCCGCCAAGCGATGGCCCGCCGAGCACTTCGCCGCGCTGGCGAAGCTCCTCGCCCGCGACGGCCATGCGCTGTGGATCCTGGGCTCGCCCAACGACCGGCCCGTCGCCGCGGCATTGCGGGCCGCGCTGGGCGAGACGGACACGGGCCCCATCGACCTCACCGACCTCACGGGCCGCACCGATCTTGGCACCGCGATCGACCTGATGTCCGCCGCCTCGCTGGTGGTCAGCAACGACTCGGGATTGATGCATGCGGCGGCCGCCGTCGGCGCGCCGCTGGTCGCGCTCTTCGGCTCGTCGTCGCCCGCCTACACGCCGCCGCTGTCGCCGAAGGCGCGGATCGCGCGCATCGACATCGCCTGCAGCCCCTGCTTCAAGCGCGAATGCCCGCTCGGGCACTTCAGGTGCATGCGCGAGCTGACGCCCCAATTGGTCTACAATCTGGCGCGCAGCGAAGGGGCCTGCGCTTCCCCGCCCGCCCGCTGATCCCCACGACGCCGACGTTCATGTCCACGGCCCGCACCCCGCCGATCTTCACCTCGCCGCACGACGCCGCGCTGGCGTTCTACCAGGCGTTCGAGGCGCGCGACATCGACGCGATGATGGCGACCTGGGCCGAGGACGAGGACATCGTCTGCATCCACCCGGGCGGCGTCCGCCATGTCGGGTACGACGCGGTTCGCGGTGCGTTCGAGCACCTGTTCTCGGGCGGCGCCAGGCTGCGGTTCAGGCTCGAGCAGGTCGTCGTCCTCGAAACCGTCGGCCTGGCGATGCAAAGCGCGATCGAGCAGGTGCAGGCCGGCGAAGACGGCGCAAGCGGCTCGGCGATCGCCACCAACGTCCTGATGCGCACGCCCTCGGGCTGGCGCATCGTCTGCCATCACGCCTCGCCCGCGCCCGCGGTCGCCGAGGCTCCGCAGACCGGGCCGCTGCACTGACGCTGCGCTGCGCGCCGGCCCGGCCGCGACGCCGCGCCGGGCCTGGCGCGCGCCCTCTCAGGCGTTGGCGCTGACCGGCGCGTCGTGGACCTGGCCGAGCTTGCCGCCTTTCGCGCCCTTGCCGTCGTCCCAGCCGAACTCGGCCTGACCGCGCAGGCGCGCGCCGGCGGCGACCGTCAGCGACCCGGCCTTCAGGTCTCCGACGACCACGCCGGTCCGCTGCAGATCGACGAGCGACGCCCGCTCGACATTGCCTTCCAGCTCGCCGGCGATCGTGACCCTGTCGGCGCGCACCCCACCGGTCAGCTTGGCGCCGGCCTCGATGGTGAGATCGCCCTGCACGTCGACATCGCCCTTGAACTTGCCGGCGATGCGCACGCTGCCCCCGCCTTCGATCTTGCCTTCGATGGTGATGTCGGCGGCGATCAGCGACTCCTTGCGCGAGGGCGCAGTGTCGGTGCGGGGGATCGGCGCGGCGGCCGGGCTGGCAACGAGCTCGGGCTTCGACCAGGACTCGGTGCGGACCGGTTCCCGCGTTTCGGGCGTGGACGTGGGCGTGGACGAGGCGCCCGGAGCCGGGCGTGGAGCGGTGCTGTCTTTCCAGAGGGACATGGCGTGGACCTATCGGGAGACTGGGGTCGTGGGGCTGGGGAGCGCCCGGCCGGACGCAATGGCCGCGGCGCTATGCCATCGTCATACGCAGGCGCGGTCGTTGTCAAGCCCCCGGCCAGCGCGGTGTCGCGGCTATTCCGCCTTCAGATAGGCGTACCCCTGGTGCTCCAGCTCGGCGATCCGCACCACGCCCGAAGGCACGGGCAGCACCCCGGGAATGACCTTGTCCTTGGGAAGCGCGACCGACTCGCGGGTGATCTCGCACAGTTCGAGCTTGACCTTCTGCACGGTTCGCAGCTGCTCGAGCCTCTGGATCAGCTCCGACCGCCGCGCCTTGAGTTCCGCATCCTCGGCGAACGGCGTCCCGGTGAGCGGATCCGCGGTGAGGAAGCGGATGCCTGCCGCGACGAACACGATGCGCACGTCGTAGTCCGCGAGATCGTTCTGGTAGGTCGTCACCATGTTGTTGACGCTCTGGATCATCGCGCTCAGGCGCCGCGGGCTGGCGAAGTCGACGTGCCAGACGACCTTGATCACCGGGCTGGCCGGCGCCGGATCGGCGGCACGCGCCGGGGCCAGCCAGAGCATCGCCGCTGCGAGCATCAATGCCTGCACGAACCTGATGGCCATGGACTCCTCCTTCCGTCTGGAAACAGCCGTCACGGGATGAAGCGCGATGCGCCGGACCGGCGCCGGCGCCGCGGGTCGTCGCGAAGCGCCCTGCGGTCAGGCCGTGCCTCCGACGGTGAGACCGTCGATCCGCAGCGTCGGCTGGCCGACGCCGACCGGGACGCTCTGGCCATCCTTGCCGCAGGTGCCGACGCCGAGGTCGAGCGCGAGATCGTTGCCGACCATCGATACCCGCGTCAGGGCATCGGGTCCGTTGCCGATCAGCGTCGCGCCCTTGACCGGGTAGGCGAGCTTGCCCCGCTCGATCACCCACGCCTCCGCCGCGGAAAACACGAACTTGCCGCTGGTGATGTCGACCTGGCCGCCGCCGAAATTGGCGGCATAGAGCCCGCGATCGACCGAGGCGATGATCTCCGCGGGGTCGCGGTCGCCGGCGAGCATGATGGTATTGGTCATCCGCGGCATCGGCAGGTGCGCGAACGACTCGCGCCGCCCGTTGCCGGTGATGCCGACCTTCATCAATCCGGCATTCAGCCGATCCTGCATGTAGCCGCGGAGGTAGCCGTCCTCGATTAGCACCGTGCGCTGCGTCGGATTGCCTTCATCGTCGAGATTGAGCGAGCCGCGGCGCTCGGCGAGCGTCCCGTCGTCGACGACGGTGACCCCCGGCGCCGCGACGCGCTCTCCGACGCGTCCGGCGAAAGCGCTCGTCCCCTTGCGGTTGAAGTCGCCCTCGAGGCCGTGGCCGATGGCCTCGTGCAGCAGGATGCCGGGCCAGCCGTTGCCCAGCACGACGGTCATGTTCCCGGCGGGCGCTTCGCGCGCCGACAGGTTGAGCAGCGCCTGGTCGACGGCGCGCCTGGCGTAGTCGTCGAGGCGCGCGTCGTCGAAATGGGCGTAATCGAAGCGCCCGCCGCCACCGGAGGATCCCTGCTCGCGGCGGCCGCCCTCCTCGACGATCACCGTCAGCGCCACCCGCACCAGCGGGCGCACGTCCGCGGCGACCAGCCCGTCGCTGCGGGCGATCATGATGGTCTCGTGCTCCCCGGCGAGCGAGGCCATCACCTGCACGACGCGCGGATCGCGCGCGCGAGCCTTGCGCTCGAGCCGCGTCAGCAACGCGACCTTGTCCGCGTCCTGAAGGCTCATCACCGGGTCGGCGCCGCCGTACAGCCGGCGCGATTCGCCGCGGCGCCCGAGCGGCGCCGATGCCGACTGGCCCTGGCGCCCGATCGCGCGGACGGCGACCGCCGCCTCGTGCAATGCCGACGCCGAGATGTCGTCGGAGTAGGCGAACGCCTGCTTGTCCCCGCTGACGGCCCGCACGCCGACGCCGCGGTCGATCGAGAACGTGCCGGCCTTGACGATGCCCTCCTCCAGGCTCCAGCTCTCGAAAGTCGAGTGCTGGAAATAGAAATCGGCGAAATCGACGTCGTGGCTGTGCACCGACGCCAGGGCGTGCGACACCTTGTCGAGGTCGAGGTCGGCAGGCGCCAGCAGCAGGCGCTCGGCGTCGGCCTGCAGCGACGGGGAAAGCGGGGACAGCGCGGTGTCGGTCACGGGGATCCTTTGCGATGCGGAGGCCGGGCAAGCCCGGAAGCGTGGATCGGGCCTGCAGAATTGGAGATTGTCAGGGCATCGAGGGCGTTGTTCAACCCGGCGCGGCCGGGGTCAGGCTGCCGTCCGGCCGGACTGGCCGAGGTAGCTCGCGACCACGCGCGGGTTGGCCGCGAGCTCCGCCGCAGGACCTTCGAGGACGCACTCGCCCGTCTCGAGCACGTAGCCGTAGTCGGCGATCTGCAGCGCCGCGCGCGCGTTCTGCTCGACCAGCAGGACCGCCACGCCCGCCCTCCGCAGCTCGGCGATGATGGAAAGGATCTCGCGCACGATCAGCGGCGCGAGACCGAGCGAAGGCTCGTCGAGGAGCAGCAGTCGCGGGCGCGCCATCAGCGCGCGCCCGAGCGCCAGCATCTGCCGCTCGCCGCCCGACAGCGTGCCCGCGAGCTGGTGACGCCGCTCGGCGAGCCGCGGAAATCGCGCATAGATCTCGGCCAGCGTCGCCTTGACGCCCCGATCCCGCCTGCGCACGAACGCGCCCAGCTGCAGGTTGTCGGCGACGCTCATCGCCGTGAACAGTTCGCGCTTCTCGGGCACCAGGACCAGTCCGCGGCCGACGCGCTGCTCGACCGACCATGGCGCGGCAGGCTCCCCGAAGCAGCGGATGCTCCCCCGCGACGGCAGCAGACCCGCGATGGCGGCGAGCAGGGTCGTCTTGCCGGCGCCGTTGGGGCCGATGACGGTGACGATGCTGCCGGCCGCAACGCGCAACGAGATGTCGTGCAGCGCCGAAACCTTGCCGTAGGCCGCCGACAGGCGGTCGACCTCGAGGATGGCGGCACTCATCGGGCGGCCGGCGGACTCATGCGCCCCCCAGGTACGCTTCGAGCACCGCAGGATCGCGCCGGACCTCGTCCGGTGCGCCTTCCGCGAGCTTCTCGCCGAATTCCATGACGATCAGCCGATCGGTAAGGCCCATGACGAACTCCATGTCGTGCTCGACCAGCAGGATGGTCATGCCCTCGGCTTTCAGCGAGCGCAGGAGCTCGGAGAGCGCCTGCTTCTCGAGCAGGCGCAGTCCCGCGGCGGGCTCGTCGAGCAGCAGCAGCGCGGGGTCGGCCGCGAGCGCGCGCGCGATCTCGACGATCCGCTGCTTGCCCAGCGGCAGGCTGCCGGCGTCGTCGAACATGTGCGGGTGCAGGCCGCAGCGCTCGATCGCATGCGCCGCGACGGCCCGCGTGCGCGCCTCCTCGGCACGGTCGAGGCGCAATGCGGCGCGGATCACGCCGGCGTGGCCGCGCAGCCAGGCGCCCAGCGCGACGTTGTCGAGCACCGACATCTGCGGCAGCAGCCGGACGTGCTGGAACGTTCGCCCGATGCCCAGCCGGGCGATCTCCCAGGGCGGGCGCGATCCGACCGATACGCCGCGAAACGTGATCGTCCCCGAGGTCGGTGGCAGCGCGCCGCTGATGAGGCCGAAAGTCGTGCTCTTGCCCGCGCCGTTCGGGCCGATCAGCCCGAGGATCTCGCCTTCGCGGATGTCGAAGGACAGGCCGTTGACGGCCACCAGCCCGCCGAAGGTCTTGCGCAGGCTGCGCAGCTCCAGCAGCGCCCCGCCCGCTGCGGCCTCGCGCGTGCGCGCAGGCAGCGCTGTCCCGCCCGCGACCGGCGGCGACGGGCGCCGCGGCAGCAGGCGCGCGATCCACGGCCAGAGCCCTTCGCGCGCAAACTGCAGCAGCACGATGATCAGCACGCCGAAGACGACGTTCTCGAAGTTGCCGCTGCGGCCGAGCAGCGCGGGAAGCACGTCCTGCAGCACCTGCTTCAGCACGGTGATCAGCGAGGCGCCGACGATGGCGCCCCATACGCTGCCGGCGCCGCCCACCACCGCCATGAACAGGTACTCGATCCCCTGACCGATGCCGAAGGGGGTCGGGTTGACGAAGCGCTGCAGGTGGGCATAGAGCCATCCCGAGACGCAGGCGAGCAGCGCCGCGTAGACGAACGCGACGATCTTGAGTCTCGCCGCGTCGACCCCGAAGGCCTCGGCCATCTCGAGGCCGCCCTTGAGCGCCCGCAGCGCCCGCCCCGGACGCGAGTCGAGAAGATTCCGCGTCGCCCACAGCGCCGCCAGGGCGATCGCCCAGATCAGCAGGTAGAAGTGCCGCTCCTCGCGCAGGTCGAAGCCGCCGAAGGACAGCGGCGGGATGCCGGTGATGCCGGTGTGGCCGCCCAGCGATTCGAGGTTGCCGAACAGGAAATAGAGGCTGATGCCCCAGGCGATGGTGGCGAGCGGCAGGTA
>JBLMVY010000043.1:0-4413 GCA_050256935.1 Candidatus Levyibacteriota bacterium
GGCGCCGACCCGGTGAACCGCGATGCGCTGGCCGGCCTCATCGTCGGCGTGTCGCAGCTGGTCTCGGATTTCCCCGAGATCGCCGAGATGGACTTGAACCCGGTGTTCGCGACCAAGAGCGGCGCGATCGCCGCCGACGTGCGCATCGTCGCCGACTGGAACCCCGCGCCGGCCCGCTACCGCCCGAGCCAGGACGAGATCGTCCGCGCGATGAACCGCATCATGAAGCCCGACGCCGTCGCCGTGATCGGCGCGTCGGCCGAGGACGGCAAGATCGGCAACTCGGTGATGAAGAACCTGATCAACGGCGGCTACAAGGGGAAGATCTACCCGATCAACCCGTCGGCGGCCGAGATCATGGGCATCAAGGCCTACAAGAGCGTCAAGGACGTCCCCGGCGACATCGACGTGGCGGTGTTCGCGATCCCCGCCAAGTTCGTCGCCGCAGCGCTGACCGAGGTCGGCGAGAAGAAGATCCCCGGCGCGGTGCTGATCCCCTCGGGCTTCGCCGAGACCGGCAACGTCGAGGGCCAGAAGGAGATCCAGGAGATCGGGCGCAAGTACAACGTGCGCCTGATGGGCCCGAACATCTACGGCTTCTACTACACGTGGAAGAACCTGTGCGCGACGTTCTGCACCGCCTACGACGTCAAGGGCCACGCCGCGCTGTCATCGCAGTCGGGCGGCATCGGCATGGCGATCATCGGCTTCTCGCGCTCGGCGAAGATGGGCGTGTCGGCGATCGTGGGGCTGGGCAACAAGTCGGACATCGACGAGGACGACCTGCTGACGTTCTTCGAGCAGGACGAGAACACCCACATCATCGCCCAGCATTGCGAGGACCTGAAGGACGGGCGCGCCTTCGCCGAGGTCGCGAAGCGCGTCTCGAAGAAGAAGCCGGTCGTCGTGCTCAAGGCCGGCCGCACCTCGGCCGGCGCCAAGGCCGCGAGCTCGCATACCGGCGCGCTGGCGGGCAACGACAGGATCTACGAGGACGTGCTCAAGCAGTCGGGCGTGATCCGCGCCCGCAGCCTGCGCGACCTGCTGGAGTTCGCGCGCGGCATTCCGGTCCTGCCCACGCCCAAGGGCGAGAACGTCGTGATCATCACCGGCGCCGGCGGCTCGGGCGTGCTGCTGTCGGACGCCTGCGTCGACAACAAGCTGTCGCTGATGGCGATGCCGCCGGACCTCGATGCGGCGTTCCGCAAGTTCATTCCGCCGTTCGGCGCCGCGGGCAACCCGGTCGACATCACCGGCGGCGAGCCGCCGAAGACCTACCAGAACACCATCCGGCTCGGCCTCGAGGACCCGCGCATCCACGCGCTGATCCTGGGCTACTGGCACACGATCATCACGCCGCCGATGGTGTTCGCCAAGCTCGTCGTCGAGGTCGTCGAGGAGATGAAGGCCAAGGGCATCCACAAGCCCATCGTCGCCTCGCTGGCCGGCGACGTCGAGGTCGAGGAAGCCGCCGAATACCTGTACCAGCACGGCATCCCCGCCTACGCGTACTCGACCGAGATCCCCGTCGCGGTGCTCGGCGCCAAGTACCAGTGGGCCCGCGGGGCGGGACTGATCTGACCGGGGCACGGGAACGCGCATGATCGAGAACCTCGGCAACCCCGCCTTTTGGCTGTCGCTGGGCGAGATCATGCTCGTCAACATCCTGCTCTCGGGCGACAACGCGGTGATGATCGCGCTGGCCGCGCGGTCGCTGCCGCCCCACCAGCAGAAGAAGGCGATCATCGGCGGCAGCATCGCCGCGGTGGTCATCCTGGTGGTGCTGACCGTCGCGGCCGCCGAGCTGCTGGAGTTCCCCTACCTGCGGCTGGTCGGGAGCCTGCTGCTGTTCTGGATCGCGGTCCAGCTCCTCGTCCCCGAGGACGAGGAGGAGGAGCAGGCGCAGGGCAGCAGCGGCCTGCTTTCCGCGGTGCGCACGATCCTGGTCGCCAACCTGGTGATGAGCCTCGACAACGTGCTGGGGGTTGCCGCCGTCGCGCAGGGACGGGTGTCGCTGCTGATCGCCGGGCTCGGCATCAGCATCCCGGTGATCGTGTTCGGCAGCACGCTGGTGCTGAAACTGATGACGCGCTTCCCCGTCATCATCACCTTCGGTGCCGCGCTGCTCGGGTGGGTCGCCGCCGACATGTTCATCAGCGATCCGGCGATCGCGCCGTTCATCGCCTCCAGGCTGGGCTGGGCCCACTTCCGGTTCCCCCTGGACATCGATTTCAACCTGGTGCAGGCGCTCGGCGCCGCGATGGTGATCGTCGTCGGCAGGATCCTCGCGTCGCGGGCGGCGCAGGCCGCGCCGGCGCCCGCGACCGCGCAGATCGACGCGGAGACCGAAGGCCCTGCACCGCGACTGAGGCGCTCCTAGGGGAGGGTCGGGACGAACGATTGTCGGATCGCAGGGAAAAGCCGCGCAGAGGGCGCCGCGATTCGGCACAATGGCGATGGAAGGGAGGCGTGGACGTGCGCCGGGGCAAGGCAGTTCCCGGGAGCGTCCACGGTGGTGCGAAGCGTGTGGCGTGGCTTCGGCATGCCGCAGGCGGACGATGGGTCGAGCAGCAATCACCTCAGGAGGAAGGAATGGGTAATCAGTCGAAGTCGATGCTGCGGCGCGCGCTCTGCGCGGTGATCGCGGGTGTGTTCGCCGGGGCCGGCACGGCCGGGGTCGCCGCGGCGTGGGAGCCCACCAAACCGGTGACGATCGTCGTCCCCGCGGGCACGGGCGGCGGCGCCGATCAGATGGCACGCTTCATCCAGGGGGTCGTCTCCAAGCACAAGCTGATGAAGGAGCCGATCATCGTCGTCAACGAATCCGGCGGCGCCGGGGCACAGGGCTTCCTCGACGTCAAGGACTCCAAGGGCGACGACAACAAGCTGATCATCACGCTGTCGAACCTGTTCACGACGCCGATGGCCACCGGCGTGCCGTTCAGCTACCGCGACTTCACCCCGGTCGCGATGCTGGCGCTCGACGAATTCGTGCTGTGGGTGAACGCCGACACGCCGTACAAGACCGCGAAGGAGTACATCGATGCGGTCAAGAAGGCGCCCCCGGGCACGTTCAAGATGGGCGGCACGGGCTCCAAGCAGGAGGACCAGATCGTCACCGCGGAGATCGAGCAGAACACCGGCGCCAAGTTCACGTACCTGCCGTTCAAGGGCGGCGGTGCGGTCGCCGTGCAGCTCGTCGGCAAGCACATCGATTCGTCGGTGAACAACCCGATCGAGGCGGTCGCCCAGTGGCGCGCGGACAAGCTGCGTCCGCTTTGCGTTTTCGATTCGCAGCGGATGCCCTACAACGACAAGGTGACGGCCACGATGTCGTGGCATGACATCCCGACCTGCAAGGAAGCAGGGCTTCCCGTCGAGTACGTGATGCTGCGCGGCTTCTTCATGCCCCCGGGTGTGAGCCAGGATGCGGTCAACTTCTACATCGACCTCTTCAAGAAGATCCGCGCGACGCCCGACTGGAAGTCGTTCACCGAGCAGGCTGCCTTCAACACGTCGTTCATGACCGGTGCCGAGTACGTCAAGTGGGTCGAGAACGCCGAGGCGCAGCACAAGGCGCTGATGGAGAAGGCCGGGTTCATGGCCAAGAAGTAGCGCGGGACAAGGCACCATTCGGGGCGCCTTCCGGGGCGCCTCGCCGTGGCCCGGGGCGGCGGCGGGCGCGCTTCGCCCGCCATCCCCTCCCGGCGACGGTCGCCGGGGCCAGGCCGCAGTCGCACATCAACATCGAAGGCGGGAGTTCCTGTGGAAGAACACGTCGGTACCGGTGACCCGGATGGTCGCGCGGTCGTCTCGACGCGCACGGTCGAGGCGGTCGTCGCCGCCCTGCTGCTGCTGTTCGGGGCAACGTTCGCGTACAGCAGCTACAAGCTCGGCTTCCGCTGGGCGATCGAGGGGCCGCAATCGGGCTTCTTCCCCTTCTACGTCAGCCTGATCATCTGCGCCGGCAGCGCGATGATCCTGTTCCACGCGCTGCGCGGCCGCGATCCCAAGGGCGCAGAGGCCTTCGTCGAGCGCGGCCAGCTGCGGCAGGTGCTGCACGTGCTGATCCCGGCTGCGGGCTTCGTCCTGGGCATCCAGCTGATCGGGATCTACGTCGCGTCGATCGTCTATATCGCCGTGTTCATGCGCTGGCTGGGCAAGTACTCGCTGGTCAAGAGCGTGCTGCTGTCGGTCGCGATCATCGTCGCGTTCTTCATGATGTTCGAAGTCTGGTTCCAGGTGCCGCTGTACAAGGGCATGTGGGACCTGACCTCGTGGACCGGCTACTGACAGGGGGCGCGCAGTGGCAGACCTCGCATATCTCTTCCACGGCTTCGCCGTCGCGGTGACGCCGTTCAACCTCGGACTGATGCTGCTCGGCATCTTCCTCGGCGTCATCATCGGCGTCCT
>JBLMVY010000044.1:0-4152 GCA_050256935.1 Candidatus Levyibacteriota bacterium
GCGCAGATCGTGAACCTGCTCCTCGACCTGCAGGCCGAGTTCGGCGTCTCCTACCTGTTCATCTCCCACGACATGGCGGTGGTGGAGCGCGTGAGCCACCGCGTCGCCGTCATGTACCTCGGGCAGATCGTCGAGATCGGGCCGCGGCGGGCGGTGTTCGGCAATCCCCAGCATCCGTACACCCGCCGCCTGCTGGCCGCCGTGCCGGTTGCCGACCCCGCGCGGCGCCGGCGCGAGCGGACGCTATCATCCGAGGAAATCCCAAGCCCGATCCGCGATGTCGGCGACGAGCCGCAGGTCGCGCCGCTCGCCGAGGTCGCGCCGGGACATTTCGTCGCAACGCATCGTGTCGGCGGAGCGTATTGAACCTCGGCTCGCCCGCCGCCCCGATCCTGACCGTGCTTCAACCCCGGGAGTGTCCATGATGAGACCGTTCCTTCGCACCCTTGCCGCCTGCGCGCTCGCGCTCCTGGCGGTTGGCGCCGCGCCCGCGCACGCCGCCAAGGATGTCGTCTTCGCCGTCGCGTCGACGTTCACGACGACCGATCCCTACGACGCGAACGACACCCTGTCGCAGGCGATGGCCAAGTCGTTCTACGAGGGACTGTTCGGTTTCGACAAGGACATGAAGCTGATCCCGGTGCTCGCCGACGGCTACACGGTCAGCAAGGACGGGCTCGCCTACACGATCAAGCTCAAGCCGGGCATCAAGTTCCAGGACGGGACGGACTTCAATGCCGAGGCGGTCAAGGTGAACTTCGACCGCGTCACCAACCCCGACAACCACCTGAAGCGCTATGGCCTCTACAGCATCATCGCCAGGACGGAGGCGGTGGATGCGCATACCGTGCGCATCACCCTCAAGGAGCCGTTCTCCGCATTCATCAACGACCTCGCCCATCCGTCGGGGGTGATGATCAGCCCGGCGGCGCTCGCCAAGTGGGGCAGCAAGGGCATCGCCTTCCACCCGGTGGGCACCGGCCCGTTCAGATTCGTCGAGTGGAAGCAGCCCGACTACCTGAAGGTCGCGAAATTTGATGGCTACTGGCGCAAGGGCTACCCGAAGGTCGATTCGATCACCTGGCGCTCGGTGGTCGACAACAATTCGCGCGCGGCGCTGATGCAGACGGGCGAGGCCCAGTTCACCTTCCCCGTTCCCTACGAGCTCGCGGGCGTGCTGCAGTCCAGGCCCGGCATCGAGCTCGTCGCCGCGCCGTCGATCGTGCTGCGCTACCTGTCGATGAACACGCTGCAGAAGCCTTTCGACAACCCCAAGGTTCGCCAGGCGATCGCCTACGCGATCAACAAGCAGGCGCTGGCCAAGGTCGCGTTCAACGGCTACGCGGCGCCCGCCGATGGCGTCGTCCCCGACGCGGTCGAGTACAGCGTGAAGCTCGGGCCCTGGCCCTACGACGTCGCCAAGGCCAGGAAGCTCCTCGCCGAAGCGGGCTACCCGAACGGCTTCGAGACCGAGCTGTGGTCCGGCTACAACTACAGCACCGCGCAGAAGGTGTCCGAGTTCCTGCAGCAGCAGCTGGCGCAGGTCGGCGTCAAGGCGAAGATCACCCTTCTCGAGGCCGGGCAGCGGGTCGAGAAGGTCGAGAGCTGGCAGGACCCGAAGACGGCCCCGGTGCGGCTCTACTACATCGGATGGTCGTCGTCGACCGGCGAGGCCGACTGGGCGCTGCGCCCGCTGCTGTTCGGCGACTCGTGGCCGCCGAAGCTCTTCAACACCGCCTACTACCGGAACGACCAGGTCGACGCCGACCTCAAGGGCGCCCTGGCGACGACGGACAAGGCGCAGAAGGCCAAGCTCTACCGCGATGCGCAGGAGCGCATCTGGAAGGATGCGCCGTGGGCGCCGCTGGTCACCGAGAAGCTGCTGTCGGCGCACAGCAGGAACCTCTCGGGGGTGTACGTGATGCCCGACGGGTCGTTCAACTTCACCGACATCGACCTCAAGTGACCCCGGCCTGACGCGGCAATGGCCCAGTACATCGTCAAGCGCCTGCTGGGCCTGCTGCCGACGCTGCTGCTGGTCGCCCTGCTCGTCTTCCTGTTCGTCCACCTGCTGCCCGGCGACCCCGCGCGGCTCGCCGCCGGCGCCGACGCCACGCCGGAGACGGTCGCGCTGGTCCGCCAGGACCTGGGGCTCGACAGGCCGCTGCCCCAGCAGTTCGCCCGCTTCATCGGCGGCGTCCTCCGCTGGGATTTCGGCACGTCGCTGCGCAGCAAGCGCCCGGTCTCGACCGAGATCGCCGAGCGCTTCATGCCGACGTTCTGGCTCACCCTGTGGAGCATGCTGTGGTCGGTCGCCATCGGCATGGCGCTGGGCGTCGTCTCGGCCGTGTGGCGCAACCGCTGGCCCGACCGCCTCGGCATGACGCTGGCCGTCTCCGGGATCTCCTTCCCCGCGTTCGCGCTGGGCATGGTGCTGATGCAGGTGTTCGCGGTCGAGCTCAACTGGCTGCCGACCGTGGGCAACGACAGCTGGCGCAGCTACATCCTGCCTTCGCTGACGCTGGGCGCCGCCGTCGCGGCGATCATGGCGCGCTTCACCCGCTCGTCGTTCGTCGACATCCTGGGCGAGGATTTCATCCGCACGGCGCGCGCCAAGGGCCTCTCCGAGCGTAGCGTCGTCGCGAGGCACGCCCTGCGCAATGCCCTGATCCCCGTCGTGACCATGATGGGCCTGCAGTTCGGCTTCCTGCTCGGTGGATCGATCGTCGTGGAGAAGGTGTTCAACTGGCCGGGTCTCGGCAGGCTGCTCGTCGACGCGGTCGACATGCGCGACTACCCGGTGATCCAGGCGCTGGTGCTGCTGTTCTCGCTGGAGTTCATCCTGATCAACCTGGTCGTCGACGTGCTGTACGGCCTGATCAACCCGACGATCCGGTACCGCTGATGCAGTCTATTCTTGCTCCGCTGCCTGCCAACGAGAGCGTGCGCACGCCGTGGACGGAGTTCTGGCGCAAGTTCAGGCGCCAGAAGGTCGCGCTGGTCGCGGGCGCTTTCGTGCTGGCGCTCACCGTCGTTGCCATCGCCGCACCCTGGATCGTCCCCTACGACGCCGAGAACTACTTCGACTACGACGCCCTCAACGCGTCGCCATCGCTCGCGCACCTGTTCGGCGTCGATTCCCTGGGCCGCGACATCTTCAGCCGCATCGTGATGGGCGCGCGCATCTCCCTTGCGGCCGGCTTCCTGTCGGTGGCGGTGGGCTCGGTCGTCGGAACGACGCTCGGCGTCGTCGCCGGCTATTACGAAGGCTGGTGGGACCGGATCATCATGCGCATCTGCGACGTGCTGTTCGCCTTCCCGGGCATCCTGCTCGCGATCGGCATCGTCGCCATCGTCGGCGGAGGCATGACCAACGTGATCGCGGCCGTCGCGATCTTCAGCGTCCCGACCTTCGCCCGGCTGGTGCGCGGCAACACCCTGGCGCTCAAGCACCTCACCTATGTCGAGGCCGCCAGGAGCCTCGGCGCATCCGACCGCACGATCATCCTGCGGCACATCCTTCCGGGAACCGTCTCGGCGGTGGTCGTCTACTTCTCGCTACGCATCGGAACCTCGATCATCACCGCGGCGAGCCTGTCGTTCCTCGGCATGGGCGCGCAGCCGCCGACCCCCGAATGGGGGGCGATGCTCGATGCGGCCCGCTCCGACATGCTGGTGGCCCCGCACGAGGCCATCTTCCCCGCGCTCGCGATCTTCCTCACCGTCCTCGCGTTCAACCTGCTGGGCGATGGACTGCGCGACGCGCTCGATCCCAAGATAGAGAGGCGATGAAGCGATGAGGATCCTGGTTTCGGTCGACATCGAGGGCGTGGCAGGCGTCGTCGATCCCGAGCAGACGCGGCCCGGGAACCCGGAGTACGAGCGCGCGCGAAGGCTGATGACCGGGGAGGCGAACGCCGCGATCGGCGGCGCCTTCGACGGCGGCGCGAGCGCGGTCCTGGTCAACGACTCGCACGGCAACTTCCGCAACCTGATCGAAGACGAGCTCGATCCGCGCGCCGAGCTCATCCAGGGCAAGCCGCGCGAGCTCGGCATGATGGCCGGCGTCGACCAGGACTGCGCCGCGGTGTTCCTCGTCGGATGGCACGCCCGGGCGCGCGCGCCCGGGACGCTCGCCCACACGATCAACGG
>JBLMVY010000045.1:0-2734 GCA_050256935.1 Candidatus Levyibacteriota bacterium
TCGGCGACGCCATCACGCGCGTCTCCACCATCGACAACGTGACCGAGAAGAGCGGCCGCAGCGGTCCGCTGGTGTTCGTCCGGGTGCACCACGCGATCAACAGGCAGGGGGACGCCGACCCGGCGATCACCGAATTCCACGACATCGTCTACCGCGACGCGCCCAAGCCGGGCGATGCGACGGCGCCACCGAAACCGGCGCCGGGGAGCGCGACCTGGGAGCGCGAGTGCGATCCGGACGCGGTGCTGCTCTTCCGCTACTCGGCGCTCACCTTCAACGGCCACCGGATCCATTACGACCGGCGCTACGTCACCGATGTCGAGGGCTACCCGGGGCTGGTCGTCCACGGCCCGCTGATCGCGACGCTGCTGCTCGACCTGCTGCGCGAGCGGCGGTCCGACGTCGACGTGGCGAGCTTCGAGTTCCGCGCCCTGCGTCCGACCTTCGACACCGCCCCCTTCTACGTCTGCGCGAGCCCCGAGCCCGACGGCAGGACCTTCCACCTCTGGGCCCGCGACCACGACGGCTGGCTCACGATGGACGCGGTCGCCCGCGCGCGCTGACCTGCTACAGCGGAGGGCGCGCGGTGTCGACCTGGGTCGACGGCCTTCGCGCCGGCATCTCGGGCTCGCGCGGCGTCGGCTCGCCGCGAAAATGCGGCGCCGCGAGCTTCAGGTAGTGGAACATCGACCACAGCGTGAGGATCGCGGCGATCCACAGGGCGATGGTGCCGAGGATCGGCGTCGACACGCCGGGGATCACGTTCTCCCACAGCAGCAGGGCGATCAGCGCAGTCATCTGTGCCACCGTCTTGATCTTGCCGACGAACGCGACGGCGACGTTGCGCGCGCGCCCCAGCTGCGCCATCCACTCCCGCAGGGCGGAAATCGCGATCTCGCGCCCGATGATGATGATCGCGAGCCAGGCGTCGGCACGGTCGAGATCGACCAGCAGGATCAGCGCCGCGGCAACCATCAGCTTGTCGGCGACCGGATCGAGGAAGGCGCCGAATGCACTGGTCTGGCCCCAGCGCCGGGCGAGATAGCCGTCCAGCCAGTCGGTGATCGCCGCGAGGGCGAACACGCCCATGCCGATCCAGTCGCGCGCCTCCTGCGACAGCCAGGCCTCGGGCACGTAGTAGACACCCACGAACACCGGGATCAGCACGATCCGGAGCCAGGTCAGTGTGGTGGGAATGTTGAGCATCGTCGGGAGACCGGGCGGTCGCCGCTGCCGGCAGCGTCGATTCTACTCCGCCGGGTCAATGGAGTTGGGCGTAGATCCGCTCGGCGAGTGCCTGCGAAATGCCGGGCACGCGGGCGATGTCCTCGACGCTGGCCGACTGCATGCCCTTCAACCCGCCGAAATGCGCGAGCAGCGCCTGCCGGCGCTTGGCGCCGATGCCGTCGATCTCCTGCAGGGCCGAGGTCGTGCGCGCCTTGCCGCGCCGCGCGCGGTGTCCCTGGATGGCGAAGCGATGCGCCTCGTCGCGGATCTGCTGCAGCAGGTGCAGTCCCGGGTGGTCGGCAGGAAGGTTCAGCACGGCCTCGCGGCCGGGGAACACGATGTCCTCGAGTCCCGGCTTGCGCTCGGGTCCCTTGGCGATGCCGATCAGCGGCACCTGGTGCAGTCCCTGCTCGGCCAGGACCTCGGCCGCCACCGACACCTGCCCTCGCCCGCCGTCCATCACCAGCAGATCGGGCACCGGGTACTCGCCGGCGACGATGCGGGCGCAGCGGCGCGTCAGCGCCTCGCGCATCGCGGCGTAATCGTCGCCGCCCTGCGGAGGCGTGACGTTGAAGCGGCGGTATTCCGACGACTGCATCGCGAGCCTGTCGAAGATGACGCAGGAGGCCACGGCCGCCTCGCCCATGGTGTGCGACACGTCGAAGCACTCGATGCGCTGCGCCGACGGCGGCAGTCCCAGCGCCTCCTGCAGCGCGGCGAGACGCTCTTCCTGCGTCGCTTTCTGCGCCAGCCGCTGGCGGATGGCGAGGGTCGCATTCTGCGTCGCCATCGCCACCCACACCCGGCGCTCGCCGCCCGGGTTGGTGACGATCTCGACCTTTCGTCCCGACTGCTCCGAGAGCACGCCCGCAAGGCCGTCGTCCTCCGCCTGCGGCGCGACCAGGGTCGGCGGCACCGGGCGCTCGACGTAGTGCTGCGCGAGGAAGGCCGCGACGACGCCGGGGCAATCGCCCGACTCCGCGTGCCTGGGAAAGAACGTGCGGTCGCCGACATGGCGGCCGCCGCGGATCATCACGACGTTGACCGCGAAGACGTTCTGCTCGTGGACGGCGACGACGACGTCGACGTCGCCCGCGGTGGTGCTCTCGACGAACTGGCGCGCCTGCAGCTCGCGCAGGCGCTGGACCTTGTCGCGGATGCGTGCCGCGCGCTCGAAGGCGAGGTCGGCCGCGGCTGTGTCCATCTGCGTCTTCAACTGCGCCAGCACTTCGTCGGTCTTGCCCTGCAGGAACAGCGTCGCCGCCTGGACGTCGTCGCGATAGTCGCTCTCGGAGATCAGCCCGACGCAGGGCGCGGTGCAGCGCTCGATCTGATGCAGCATGCACGGCCGCGACCGGTTGGCGAACACGGTGTTCTCGCAGGTCCGCAGCTGGAACACCTTCTGCAGCAGCGCCATTCCCTCGCGCACCGCGCCCGCGCTGGGAAAGGGTCCGAAATAGCGGTGACGCCGGTCGAGGGCGCCGCGGTGGAAGCGCAGCTGCGGGAA
>JBLMVY010000046.1:0-5890 GCA_050256935.1 Candidatus Levyibacteriota bacterium
TGGGGGCCAGCGAATAGAGGTAGTTGCGGCGGATCAGACGGGCATCGGAAATCGGCAGCGCGCGCCACTTCCTTCCGCGCTGGCTCTCGAGCACGATCGCGGCCATCGGCTTGATCGTCGCACCGATGCCGTCGTAGACGCAGTTCATCAGCAGCGACAGGGAATCGATCTCGGCGACGACGTGCGCCGACAGGTTGCGCTGCTCGAACTCGGCGGCGATCCGCCGGCGCAGGCCATGCTCGCCGGTGGGCAGGATCAGCGGCAGCGCCGCGGCCTCGGCAAGCGTCAGGCTGGTCCGCCGCGGCGGCACCAGCTTGCTGTCCTGGGGCAGGATGACGAAAAGCTCCTCCTCCAGCAGAACGTCGATCGACACGTCCGGGGCGACATTGCTGCTGAAGAGCACCGCCAGGTCGAGCTGCCCCAGGCGCATCATCTGGCCCAGGTGGCCGCTCATCCCTTCGACGACGTTGAGCAGGATGCTGGGATAGCGCTCGCGCACCCGGCGCACCAGCGGCAGGCCCAGCGCCAGGACCGTCGTCGCGGGCAGGCCGACCGACACCATGCCGTGGATGGCGCCGGATTCCTGGCGCGCGATCGACATCGCCTGGTCGAGCTGGCGCAGCATGAACCGGGCATGATGGTAGAGCGCGAGGCCGTTCTCGGTCGGGGCCACCCCCCGCGACGAGCGCTTGAGCAGCGGCCGGCCGACCTCGTCCTCGAGCTTGGACAGTTGCTGGCTCAGGGCCGGCTGGGCGATGAAGAGCTGCCGGGAGGCCTTGGACAGGCTCCCGCTTTCGACGATCTCGGTGAAATACCGCAGTTGGCGGATATCCAAGGAAGCCCTCCAGGGGGCGGTCGCGGGCGATAAGCCCTACTTATACCCTATCTCGGAAAACAGTATTTTCCGGCGCCGCGGCGGCTGCCTAGACTGCGCATCGCGAACTGTTCCGAGCCCGCCGATGCCCAGCAAATCCACCCGAAGCCGATCCTTGCCGAAATCCTCGGGCCTCAAGCCGGCGTTCGTCGAGAAGATGCTGCGGGTGCCATGGCAGGAGTTCCCCGGCCACTTCGGCGGCGCCCTGTCGAAGGCGCTGGTCGGTCCCGGCAACTCGGGCTCCGCCCGCATCGACTTCCGCATCTCGCGCTACGCGCCCAACGCCTACGTGCAGGAGCACGTGCACAAGGTGCAGGAGCAGATCTACTACGTGCTCGAGGGCAACGGCGTGCTGACCCTCGACGACGCGCAGCACCTGATGGGGCCGCACGATTACGTCTACGTGCCGCCGGGCGTGCGCCACGGTTTCATCAATTCCGGACTCGTCGGACTCGTCTTCCTCGTGGTGACGACCCCGGCCGACGACGAGCCGGCGGTGTGATGCATTTGCATCGCGCCTCGACCGGCCGCCACAGACCAGACCAACGAAGGAGGAGAGAAGATGGCTAGCGAGACCAAGGACGGCGCCGAAGGGCTGGAGTCGTCGGGACGCAGGACCGTACTGAAGGCGGGTGCGGCTGCCGCCGGCGCGTCGGTGCTGGGATTCCCGGCGATCGTGCGGGCCCAGTCGGACAAGATCAAGATCGGCCACCTGACGCCGCTGTCGGGCTTCCTCGGCACCGTGGGCGGCTACGCGCGCCTGGGCGTCGCCCTGGCCCTGGAGGAGGTCAACAAGGCCGGCGGCATCATGGGCCGCGAGGTCGAGCTGATCGCCGAGGACTCGGTCAATCCCTCGGTCGCCTCGACCAAGGCGCAGCGCCTGCTCGAGCAGGACAAGGTGGTGCTGCTGCTGGGCGAGATCAACTCGGCCTCCGCGCTGACCATCTCCCAGGTCGCCGGGCGCAACCAGAAGCTGTTCTTCAGCACCGGCGCGCGCTCCGACGCGCTGCGCGGCAAGAGCTGCAACCGCTTCATGTTCCACATGGACACCAGCACCACGGCCAACGTCAAGGGCGTGGGCACCGCGCTCGTCCGCGACCGGATGATCCAGAACAAGAAGCTGTTCACCCTGACCGCCGACTACGTGTTCGGCCACGACCTCCTGAAGGCGGCCAAGGCGTTCATCGGCGCGCACCAGGGGACGCTGGTGGGCGACGAGCTGATCGCCACCGACGTGACCGACTTCAGCCCCTACCTGCTGAAGATCCGCCAGGCCGCGCCCGACGTCGTCTGCTCGAACCTCGCCGGCAACCAGGTGACGACCTTCCTCAAGCAGTACGCCGAGTACGGCCTCAAGTATCCGATCGTCGGCTTCAACCTCAACACCTCCGACGCCTGGGGTGCGGGCTACGACAACTTCGGCGGCATCTGGCCGATCGTGTGGTACCACACGCTGGACAACCCCAGCTCCAGGGCCTTCGTCGAGGCGTTCATCAAGAAGAACGGCAAGCCGCCCGAGCATCATGCCTGGACCGACTACCTCGCGATGAAGATCGTCGCGCAGTCGCTGAACGAGATCAAGTCGCTCGACCCGATGAAGATGATCGAGCACCTGGAGAAGGGCGCCGAGTTCGACATCCTCAAGGCGCGCAAGGGGCATTTCCGCAACTGGGACCACCAGATGCTGCAGGAGGAGTACACGGTCAGGCTGAAGACGCCCAAGTCCGCGGTCAAGGACAAGTGGGACATCCTCGAGCTCGGACCCGCCGTCCCCGCGGCCGACCAGCCGCTGGACGTCGTCGCGACCACCCGCGAGGAAAACAACTGCACGGCGTGGATGTGATTTAGCGCGGCATTGCGCGGGGGTGCGCCGACGCACCCCCGCGAGTCTCGTCCTGCGCCCGACCTCCTCGCACATCGCCGCATCCCGCGCGCGAGCGCATCGAGGGTGTCGCCGGCAGCCTTCCTTCCGCATCTTCCCCGCCGCCCGGAGCCGATCGGTCCATGCACGTCGAGTTTCTGCTTGAACAGGTGGTCAACGGCCTCGTGCTCGGCGGCTATTACCTGTTGCTGGCGCTCGGCCTGTCGCTGATCTTCAGCGTGGGCGGGGTGATCAACCTCGCGCACGGGGCGTTCTACGCGCTGGGCGCCTACGCCGCGGTCGAGATCGCCCGCTACACGGGTTTCGGCGCGTCGATCGCCCTGGCGCCGGTCGCCGTCGGCGTGATCGGCCTGCTGTTCGAGCGCTTCCTGCTGCGCCGCTTCTACGCCGCCGACCCGATCCTGGGCCTGCTGCTGACCTTCGGCCTCGCCATGGTCGCCGAGCAGGCGATCCGCATCGTCTGGGGCGCCGCGCCGCTGGACGTGTCGATGCCCGCCGCGCTGCGGGGCCAGGTCACGCTGGGCGACTTCCTGTTCTCGCGCTACCGGCTGCTGCTGCTCGCGATCGTCGCCGCGGTGATGGTCGGCATCTGGTTCCTGCTCAACCGCACGTCCTTCGGCCGCGTCGTGCGCGCCGGCGTGCAGCGCCCCGACATGGTCGCGGCGCTGGGCATCCGGCTGTCGCCCTACATGATGGCGATCGTCGTCCTCGGCGTCGGCACGGCGGCGCTGGGCGGCGCGCTGCTCGCCCCGATCTCGGTCGTGCACCCGGCGATGGGGGGCGAGATCATGACCGTCGCCTTCGTCGTCGTCGTCATCGGCGGGCTGGGCAGCTTCTGGGGCGTGGTGATCGCGGCGCTGCTGGTGGGCGTCGTGCGCGGCATCACCATCAATTTCTTCCCGGCGGCCGGCGAGGCGTCGATGTACGTGCTGATGTTCCTCGTCCTGCTGTTCCGCCCGCGTGGCCTGCTCGGCGAGCGCGTCGAGCGCTTCGAGTGACCGTCCGGCGATGAGCGCCCCACGCACGACCTCGAAGCACCGCCCGCTGCTGATCGGCGCGGCGGCGCTGGTGATCCTGCCGTTCGCGATGCGCGCGGCCGGCCTCACCGTCGACACGGCAGCGGTCGTCGTCGTGTTCGCCATCGCGGCGATGGGCCTCAACATGCTGGTCGGCTACACCGGCCTCACCTCGTTCGGGCACAGCACCTGGTTCGGCATCGGCGGCTACGCGGCCGCGGTCGCGCAGCTCAACTGGTTCCCCGACCAGATGCTGCTGCCCGCGCTGTTCTCGCTGGCCTTCGTCGCGGTGCTGGCGACGATCGTCGGCGCGCTGATCCTGCGCCGGCGCGGCGTGTACTTCTCGCTGCTGACCCTCGCGCTGGCGGCGCTGACCTACGCGATCGCCTTCCGCTGGACCGCCGTCACCGGCGGCGAGAACGGCCTGGGCGGGCTGCAGCGCGGACACCTGGGCCCGGTCGACTTCGACAACGGCTACGTGTTCTACGCGATGGTGGCGATCGTCGGCCTCGCCGTGCTGTACCTGCTGCTGCGCGTGGTCCGCTCGCCTTTCGGCCACGCCATCGTCGCCATCCGCGAGAACCAGCAGCGGGCGACGTTCCAGGGCTATCCCGTCGATCGCTACCGGCTCGCCGTGTTCGTGCTCTCGGCCGTGGTGACGGCGCTGGCGGGCGTGCTGCTGACCTTCCATCACTACCTGGTGTCGGCCGAGTCGACGACGGTGTCGTTCTCCGGCGAGATGCTGGCGATGGTGGTCATCGGCGGCATGCACAACATCCTGGGGCCCGCCCTGGGCGCGCTGTTCTACATCCTGTTCCGCGAGCTGTTCTCGATCTGGACGGGCAACTGGCTGCTGTGGTTCGGGCTGATCTTCGTGGTGTTCGTGATCTGGTCGCCGGGCGGGCTGGTCGGCCTGTGGGAGCGGGTGTCGCGGCGCTGGCGTCCGCTGCCCGAGGAATCGGCGGCGATGAGCCGGCGCAGGATCTACGAAGGATTGCCGCTGCCCGGATTCCTGCGCGAAACCTCGCCCGAGGGGACCGCGCTCGAGGTGCGGGCGGTCAGCAAGCATTTCGGCGGCATCCGGGCGGTCGCCGGGGCGGGCCTCGCCCTGGAGGCCGGACAGGTGCATGCGCTGATCGGCCCCAACGGCGCGGGCAAGACGACGCTGTTCAACCTCGTCTCGGGCATGTTCGAGCCCGATGCGGGCAGCGTGCGCCTCGCCGGCAGCGACATCCACGGCCTGCCGCCCGACCGCATCTGCGAGCGCGGGCTCGCGCGCTCGTTCCAGATCACCAACCTGTTCAAGGGCCTCTCGATCTACGAGAACCTGCGGCTGTCAGTGCAGGCGCGGCATCCGGGACGCTTCAACCCCTGGCGCGACGTCGACAGCTACCCCGAGATCCACGCGCAGACGGCCGAGCTCGCGCGCTTCCTCGGTCTCGAGGGCATCGACGACATCCCGGGGGGCGCGCTTTCCTACGGCGGCCAGCGCCTGGTCGACCTCGGCATCGCGCTGGGCTCGAAGCCCAGGGTGCTGCTCCTCGACGAGCCGCTCGCCGGCCTCGCGGCGGCCGAGCGCGAGCGGGTGTCGAACCTGGTCACGACGATCTCGCGCCACATCCCGGTGCTGATCGTCGAGCACGACATCGACCGCGTGCTCGCGTTCTCGCAGCGCGTCACCGTGATGAACCAGGGCGAGGTGCTGATGGCGGGCACGCCCGACGAGGTGCGCAACGACCGGCGCGTGCAGGAGATCTACACCGGCACGGGCACGCCCGCCGTCACCGGCCGCGCCCACGGCGACGCGATCGACCGCCCGCAGGTCCTGCGCTTCGACAAGGTCAACGCGTTCTACGGCAAGAGCCACATCCTCAACGACGCGACCCTCGACGTCCGCGAGGGCGAGATCGTCGCGCTGCTGGGCAGGAACGGCGCCGGCAAGTCGACCCTCCTGAAGACCCTCGCCGGCCTGCTGCGGCCGGCGTCGGGAACGATCGAGCTCGAAGGCCGCGACATCGCGGGCCTTCCGGCGCCGGACATCGCGCGGCTGGGCATCGGCTACGTGCCCCAGGGCCGGGGACTGTTCGCCGGCATGAGCGTCGCCGACAACCTCGCGCT
>JBLMVY010000047.1:0-21334 GCA_050256935.1 Candidatus Levyibacteriota bacterium
GCACGTCATCGTCATCGGCGGTGGCGACACCGGGTCCGACTGCGTCGGGACCTCCAACCGCCAGGGCGCGGCGTCGGTCACCCAGTTCGAGCTGCTGGCCCAGCCCCCGGCCGTCGAGAACAGGCCGCTGGTGTGGCCGTACTGGCCGATCAAGCTGCGCACCTCTTCATCGCACGAGGAGGGTTGCGAGCGCGACTGGTCGGTGTCGACCAAGCGCTTCGAGGGCTCGAACGGCCAGGTCGAGCGCCTGGTCGCGGCGCGCGTCGAATGGCAGCGCGACGGCAGCGGCGCGATGCGCATGGTCGAGCTGCCCGGGACCGAGTTCGCGCTCAAGGCGGATCTCGTCCTGCTGGCGATGGGCTTCACGGGTCCGGGCGAGACCGGATTGCTCGAGCAATTCGGCGTCGAGCGCGACGCCCGCAGCAACGTCAAGGCCGACACCGACAGCTACCGGACGAGCGTCGCCAAGGTGTTCGCCGCCGGCGACATCCGCCGCGGCCAGTCGCTGGTGGTGTGGGCGATCCGCGAGGGCCGGCAGTGCGCGCATGCCGTGGATGCGTGGCTGATGGGGTCGTCGGAGCTTCCCCGCTGATCCTCCGCGGATCGCGCATCGACCCGCGAGGACGCGTGGACACACCGGCACCGGCGGTCACGCCGATCGTCACCATCGACATCGACGACTGGCGGCCCGCGGTCTCCGCGGCCGACAGCCTGCGCTACGCCCAGGAGCTCGAGTCGGGCGCCGTGCTCGTGCTGCCGCGCCTCGCGTTCGCGTTCGCGCCCGACGAGACGCGCTTCCTCAACGTCCGCTGGTCCGACGGCAAGGCCAAGAACATCAGCCTCGACGGCACGTCGATCCGGGGCGCCTCCGGCAGCGCCGGCGACCTCGCCGCGCTGGCGCGGATGATCGGTCGCTTCGCTGCCGATGCGACGGCGCTGGTCACCGCGCTGTTCCCCCGCTATGCGCCGTGGCTCAAGCGCGCCCGCACGAGCTACCGCCCGCATGGCGCCGCCGGGCGGCCGGTGTCGTGGCGCAAGGACGATACCCGCCTGCACGTCGACGCCTTTCCGTCGCGCCCGACGCGCGGCGAGCGGATCCTGCGCGTGTTCTGCAACGTCAACCCGTTCGGCGAGGACCGCGTCTGGCGCGTCGGCGAGCCGTTCGAGGCGATGGCGCGCCGCCTGCTGCCGGCCGTGCGACCGATGATTCCCGGCGAGGCGGCATGCCTGTCGGCCCTGCACGTCACGCGGGGCCGACGCAGCGAGTACGACCACATGATGCTGGGATTGCACGACTGCGCGAAGAGCGACCTCGACTACCAGCGCAGCTCTCCCCAGCGCGAGGTCCGCTTCGCGCCCGGCGCGACGTGGATCTGCTTCTCCGACCAGGTGATGCACGCTGCCGCGTCGGGGCAGTACATGCTGGAGCAGACCACGCACCTGCCGCAAGACGCCCTCTACGAGCCGCGCTCCTCGCCTCTGGCGATCCTCGAGCGGATCAGCGGCCATCCGCTGGTCGCAGCCTAGATGCCGATCGAGAACGACACGCTGCTGCGTGCGCTGCGGCGCGAGCCTGTCGATCACGTGCCAGTGTGGCTGATGCGCCAGGCCGGGCGCTACCTGCCCGAGTACGCCGCGCTGCGCGCCCGCGCGGGCAGCTTCATGGCGCTGGCGACGACGCCGTCGCTCGCGACCGAAGTGACGCTGCAGCCCCTCGCGCGCTTTCCGCTCGATGCGGCGATCCTGTTCTCGGACATCCTGACCATCCCCGACGCGATGGGACTGGGTCTGTCCTTCGCCGAAGGCGAGGGTCCGCGCTTCGCCCGCGCGGTCGCCGACGAGGCTTCGATCGCAGCGCTCGCACCCCCCGACCTCGCGCGGCTGACCTATGTCTTCGACGCGGTGAGCGAGATCAAGCGCGCGCTCTCCGGACGCGTGCCCCTGATCGGTTTCGCCGGGAGTCCGTTCACGCTGGCCTGCTACATGATCGAGGGCGGGGCGAGCGACGACTTCGCAACCGTGCGCACGATGGCTTTCGCGCGCCCCGACCTGCTCGAGCGCATCGTCGGCGTCAACACCCGCGCCGTTGCAGCCTACCTTCGCGAGCAGCTGCGCGCGGGCGCCGACGCGCTGATGCTGTTCGACACCTGGGGCGGGTTGCTGACCGAGGCTGCGTATCGGCGCTTTTCGCTCGAGCCCATGCGCGCGGTGCTGCGCGAGCTGCCCGTCGATGCGCCCACGATCCTGTTCACCAAGGGGCGGGCCGCGTCGCTGGGGGCGATCGCCGATTCGGGCGCGAGCTGCATGGGTCTCGACTGGACGGCCGATCTGGGCGATGCCCGCCGGCGCTACGGCGCGAAGATCGCGCTGCAGGGGAATCTCGATCCGCTGGCGCTGCTGACCGACCCGCGAACCATCGAGACCGCCGTCGCCGACCTGCTGCGCGCGGCCGGACCCGAGCCGGGCTACGTCTTCAATCTCGGGCACGGCATCGTCCCGGCGACCCCTCCCGAGAATGTCGGCGCGCTGGTGTCGGCGGTCCATGCGCATTCGCGCAAGTCCGCGCCCGGCGCGGCTTTCGGGCCCGCTCGCTAGGGAAAAGCGGCCCCAAGCCGCGCCAGGCCTGGGATCCCGAGGGATTGACAAATGGCGCCAATCTGATCTTCCCCATGCCACTTATGCACAAAGAACGGCGCGAAGTCCTACACGCGGGCAGGTGACGAAATTTGCGCGAAGCGCAAGACATAAAGCGCTGAAAACACGATGCAAATTCCAGCGCGTCGCAGCAATGCAACATTCGGGCCATTCTCCGGCGCCCGGTTGCCCCGGTCCGGCGCGGCAGTTACGCACAAAGTTATCCACATAATTCAGCGGCTTCTGTCCAAAGACCTGCAGAAAATTAATGAGTTGCGCGATGAAGCTTAGGTCGGACCTCAGAAGTTGCCGTGCGGCGGCGCCCGCCGCAGCCCGTCCGGGCTAGAGCGCAACCGACGCCACGATGGCAATCGCCAGGATCGCGCTCCCGGTCGCGGTTCCCCACACCTTCGATTACTGGATCCCGGAAGGACTCGACGTGGGCCGCGGCTCGGTCGTTCGCGTGCGCCTGGCGAACCGCGCCTGCACGGGCGTCATCCTCGCCGTCGATTCGACCTCGGAGGTGCCCGAGCGCCTGCAGCCGATCGATGAAGTCGTCGACGTTGCGCCCATCGCCGAAGAGATCCTGGAACTCGCGGCATTCGCCGGCCGCTATTACCAGGCGGCGCCCGGCATCGCCCTGGAGCTGGCGGTGCCGCCATCGGCCAAGGCGCGCTCGCCGCGGCGCGGTGCGGCAGGCGCCGCGTCGACCGGTCGGGCGGCCCATGCCCTCAACCCGGCGCAGGAGGCGGCGGCCCGGGCGATCGACGATGCGCGCGGGGGCTACGCCGCGTACCTGCTGCACGGGATCACCGGCAGCGGGAAGACCGAGGTCTACCTTGCCGCGGCAAAGGAGGTCGTCGCGCGGGGCGGCCAGGTGCTGATCCTGATGCCCGAGATCAACCTGACGCCGCAGTTCGGCTTGCGCGTGGGCGCAGCGCTTCCGGGCGTGCGCGCGGTGATGCTGCACAGCGGGCTCGCGGCAGGGACGCGCCGGGCGAACTGGGACGCCGCGGCGAGCGGCGACGCGAGGATCGTGCTCGGAACCCGGCTGGCGGTCTTCACGCCGATGCCGGCGCTGGCGCTGATCGTCGTCGACGAAGAGCACGACGACTCGTTCAAGCAGCAGGACGGCCTGCGTTATCACGCACGCGACATCGCGATCCTGCGCGCGCGAAGGCGCGGCATACCGATCGTCATGGGGAGCGCGACGCCGTCGCTGGAGACCTGGTCGCGGGCGCGTGACGGGCGCTACCGGACGCTGCGGCTTCCGGCGCGCGCGGATCCGCGCGCCGCGCCGCCGGCGATCGATTTCGTTCCCCTGCGCGGGTCGCGGGCCCAGGACGGGCTGTCGGCGCCGCTGCGCGACGCCCTCGCGCAGCGACTCGACCGCGGGGAGCAGTCGCTGCTGTTCATCAACCGTCGCGGCTATGCCCCGTCGCTCAAGTGCGCGTCCTGCACCTGGGAGTCCGGGTGCCCGCGCTGCTCGGCGCGCCTGGTCGTTCATCACGGCCCCGATCGCCTGCGCTGCCATCACTGCGCGCACGTCGAGCGCCTGCCGCGCGCCTGTCCGCAATGCGGCAACGTCGACCTGACGCCGCTGGGGTTCGGCACGCAGCGCCTCGAGCAGGCGATGCTCGCGGCGTTTCCGCAGGCGCGCGTGGCGCGCATCGACCGCGACACGACAGCCAGGCGCGGCGCCTTCGCGAAGCTGCGGCAGCAGATCGAGGACGGCGAGATCGACATCCTGGTGGGAACGCAGATGCTCGCCAAGGGCCACGACTTCCCGCGCCTCACCCTGGTCGGCGTGCTGGGCGCCGACAACGCGCTCTACAGCGCCGACTTCCGCGCCACCGAGCGCCTGGTCGCGCTGCTGATGCAGGTCGCCGGCCGTGCCGGTCGCGCCGACCTGCCCGGGCAGGTGATCGTGCAGACCGATTTTCCCGATCACCCGGTCTATCGAGCCCTGGCCACGCAGGACTACGCGAGCTTCGCCGATCTGTTGCTCGCCGAGCGCGAAGCGGCGCAGCTGCCGCCGGCAACGCGCGTGGCGCTGCTGGCCGCGGAGGCCCATTCGCGCGAGGACGTCGAGCGCTTCCTCGCGGTCGCGGTGGAGCGGGGGCGCTCGCTTGCCGAGGGCGCGCACGACGTCGAGATCTTCCCGCCGGTCCCCGCGGCGATGGCGCGCAGGGCCGGCTACGAGCGTGGCCAGGTGCTCGTCCAGTCGCCGCAGCACGCGCCGCTGCAGGCGTTCCTGCCGCGATGGCGCGAGGCGCTGGCCCCGATCGCCGGAACGCGGTTGCGCTGGTCGATCGACGTCGATCCGGTCGCTTTCTGAGGGCGCGCGCGGCAGCGCGGGACGGCCTTCTGCCATAATTGCGCCCCATGCCTTCGTCCCGCGTCGGTGCGCCCGCAAGCGCCAATCCCAGGCAGCGAATCGCGCAATCCGTCCTGCGCATCGTGCGCGAGCAGCTCCCCGATGCGCCCGCGGCGCCGGTGGTCATCGAGCGTCCGCGTGACCGGTCGCACGGCGATTACGCGACCAATGTCGCGCTGGCGCTCGCCAAGCCCGCAAGGCGCAATCCGCGCGAGCTGGCGCAGGCCATTGCGGCGGCGGTGCGGGACGATCTCGCCGGCCTGATCGAGTCCTGCGAGGTCGCCGGTCCCGGGTTCATCAACCTGCGCCTGGTCGACGCCGCGAGGCAGGCGGTGGTCGCGGAGGTGCTCGCCGCGGCGGGCGACTATGGCCGCAGCACGTCGCGGGCAGGGGAGCGCGTCATCGTCGAGTTCGTCTCCGCCAATCCCACGGGGCCGCTGCACGTGGGGCACGGTCGGCAGGGCGCGCTGGGCGACGCGATCTCGACGCTGCTCGAATGGCAGGGCTGCGACGTCACGCGCGAGTTCTACTACAACGACGCGGGCCAGCAGATCCACAATCTCGCCGTGTCGGTGCGCGCGCGTGCGAAGGAGCTCCTCGGCGAGTCGGGCGAGTTCCCCGAGGACGGCTATCGCGGCGAGTACGTGCGCGAGATCGCGCAGCGGTATCTCGACGAGGTCGGCCACGACCTGTCGGAAATCGAGTCCATCCGCCGCTTTGCGGTGGCCGAGCTGCGCAAGGAGCAGGACCGCGACCTGCGTGCCTTCGGCGTCGGCTTCGACAACTACTACCTCGAGAGCTCGCTCTACACCGACGGCCGCGTCGACGCCACCGTCGCCAAGCTGATCGCCTCGGGCCGCACCTACGAGCAGGAAGGCGCGCTGTGGCTGCGTACCACCGATTTCGGCGACGACAAGGACCGCGTGATGCGCAAGTCGGACGGGGGCTACACGTACTTCGTTCCCGACGTCGCCTACCACGTGACCAAGTTCGAGCGCGGGTACCTGCGCGCGCTCAACATCCAGGGGTCCGACCATCACGGCACGGTCGCGCGCGTGCGCGCCGGGCTGCAGGCGATCGGCATGGGGATTCCGGCCGGCTATCCCGACTACGTCCTGCACAAGATGGTCACGGTCATGCGCGGCGGGCAGGAAGTGAAGATCAGCAAGCGCGCCGGCAGCTACGTGACCCTGCGCGACCTGATCGACGAGGTCGGGCGCGACGCCGTGCGCTTCTTCCTGGTGTCACGCAAGGCCGATTCGGAGTTCGTCTTCGACATCGATCTCGCGCGCTCGCAGTCCGAGGAGAACCCGGTCTACTACGTCCAGTACGCGCACGCGCGGGTGGCGTCGGTGCTGCGGCAGGCCGGCATCGCGCGCGACGGCGCGCTCGCCCGCTTCCGTGGCGTCGACATGTCGCCGCTGACCAGCGCCTACGAGCTGCCGCTGCTGCGCAGGATCGCCGATTTTCCCGACGAGCTCGCGGCGGCGGCAGCGGAGTTCGCGCCCCACCAGCTGACGTTCTACCTCAAGGATTTGGCGCAGGAATTCCACAGTTACTATAATGCCGAGCGCTTCCTGGTCGACGATGCGCGACTGAAGGACGCGCGGCTCGCGCTGGTCGTCGCCGTGGGCCAGGTGCTCGCCAGCGGGCTGTCGATCGTCGGCATCCACGCACCCGAGCAGATGTGACCCGCGCCGCAACCGCCGACCGCCTAACGCGATCTCCCCTTCGTTTCCGATGAGCACACCAATCGCATCCCGCCGATCCTCGGCGAACCGTCCCGCGCGGCGCAGCTCCGCCGTCGGCGGCACGCTGCTCGGCGTGTTCATCGGCATCGTCGTGGGCCTGGGACTGGCCGCGGGCGTCGCGTACTGGCTGATGAAGAACAACCCCGCGATCCGGCCCCCGTTGCTGTCGCTGGGCGCGCGCGAGCCGGCGCACGACGCGGCGGCGGTCGCCAAGGGCGCCGAGGCGGACAAGCCCCGGTTCGACTTCTACAAGATCCTTCCCGGCGTCGAGGAGCCGAAGGTGCAGCCGGAGACGCCCCGCGGCGATCGCAGCGTCGCGCAGCAGGCGCGCAATCGCTCGAAAGGCCAGGGGCCCGATGCGGCGGCGACCGGGGGCGTCCCTGCAACCGCCGTCGGCGCGCAGCCCGCTGCATCGTCGCCGTCCGCGCCGGCGGCGCCGCAGCCGCCGACGACCGTCGCGTCGGTCGATCGTGCAGCCAAGGCGCCGGCCCCCGGAAACCGGTACTGGCTGCAGGCCGGATCGTTCACCGGCGAGTCCGACGCCGAGAACCTGAAGGCGCGCCTCGCCTTCGCCGGCCTCGAGGCCACCGTGCAGCCGGGCACCCTTCCGGACAAGAGCGTCCGCTATCGGGTGCGCCTCGGGCCCTACGACAACCTCGACGAGCTCGCCCGGATGAAGTCCGAGCTCGCCAGGCGCGGATTCGACGTCGCCGTCGTCAGGTATTGAGACCCCATCCGACCACCGGCGGGAACTCGGAGGCGGCGAATCCGTCCCACCCCGTTGCTTCGGGCCCCCTGCCGTCATCGGAACCCATGGCCGATGCGTCAAGCCCGTCATTCTGGGAGCACACATGAGCGTCAATGCAATGCGCAAGTCCCGCCGCAACCTGCTGGCGACGATGGCGGCCGTGGCCGCCCTGACCTTCGCCGGGGCGAGCCTCGCCGCACCGCTGGTCGAAGGCAAGAATTACACGCGGCTCGCCAACCCCCAGCCGGTGGAGAGCGGCAGGAAGATCGAGGTCATCGAGTTCTTCTCCTACGGCTGCCCGCACTGCTCTGCACTCGAGCCCTACCTCGACGCCTGGCGCGCCAAGCTGCCCGCGGACGTGGCTTTCCGCCGCGTGCCGGTGATGTTCCACGACCAGTGGGTCCATCTCGCGCGGATCTACTACACGCTGGACGCGCTGGGCGATGAGGCGAAGATCTCGCCCGAGGTGTTCAAGGCGATCCACGGCGAGGGCATCGCGCTGTGGGACGACAAGAAATTCCTCGACTGGGCGGCCTCCAAGGGGCTCGACCGCAAGAAGGTCGAGGCCGTCTTCACGTCGTTCGCCGTCGACAGCAAGCTGAAGCGTGCGATGCAGCTGGGCAAGGACTACGGCATCGACTCGGTGCCCACGGTCATCGTCGACGGCAAGTACATGACGTCCTCGGCGATGGTCGGCACGCATGCCGCGCTGCCCGGCGCGATCGACGAGCTGATCGCCAAGGCCCGCGCCGAGCGTCCGAAAGGCTGATCGGCGCGCATCGCTCCCCGTTGAACGTATTCATCACCGGCGCGTCGTCGGGAATCGGCGAAGCGCTGGTGCGCCACTACGCGGCCACGGGGGCGAACCTGGGATTGTTCGCCCGGCGCAAGGCCGAGCTCGAGCGGGTCGCCGCGGGAATCGCGCCGGCGCGGGTCGCGACCTGGACCGGAGACGTCCGCGACGCCGGCGCGCTGGCGCGGGCGGCGGCGGAGTTCCTGCGGCGCTTCGGCACTCCCGACATCGTCATCGCCAATGCCGGCGTGTCGCGCGGGACGGTGACCGATTTCGCCGAGGACATGTCGGCGTTCGCCGAGGTCATCGGCACCAACGTGCTGGGCATCGTCCACACCTTCCAGCCGTTCATGGCGGCGATGCGCGCGGCGCGGCGCGGCGCGCTGGTCGGCATCGCGAGCGTCGCGGGCTTTCGCGGCCTCCCCGGCTCGGGCGCGTACAGCGCATCCAAGGCCGCGGCGATCGGCTATCTCGAGAGCCTGCGCGTCGAGCTGCGCGGCAGCGGCGTCGCCGTGGTCACCGTGTGTCCGGGCTACATCGCCACGCCGATGACCGCAGGCAACCCCTACCGGATGCCGTTCCTGATGCGGCCCGAGGTCGCGGCGCGCAGGATCGCGAACGCGATCGAGCGACGCAGGCGCTTCTACGTGCTGCCGTGGCAGATGGCAGTGGTCGGCCGCGTGTTCCGCGCCCTGCCGCGGCCGCTCTACGACCGCGTGCTTGCGCGCGTCAAGGTCAAGCCGCGCCGCGCGGATTGACGCCGCGCGGCGCGGGATCGCGGCGGACAGCCCTACATGGGCACGCGCAGGCCCAGGGTGATCGCGTAACCGTTGCCGCTGTCGTTGCCCGAAGTCGTCGATGCGGTGAGGAAGCCGGTGACGCCGCCGAAATCGGCGCTCGCGCCCAGCACGTATTCGACGTAGCTGCTGTCGGGCTTGAGGGTCGGCACCGAGTACGTGCCGTTGAGGCCGACCGGGGTCGCGGACACGAAGCGATCGCCGTTGCGCATTTCCGAATCCCAGGTCACCCGGGCGAAGGGCCGCACGCCGCCGATGTGGCCCGCGACCTGCCAGCCGAGGTTCGAGATCATCGATTCGCGGTCCTGCGCGCCGTAGAACAGCGCGGTGCTGTCGCTGCCGCTCTCCGCGAACGAGTCGACGTGGACCTTCTGGTAGGCGAGGCGGGCGAACGGGCCGTGCAGCCAGCTGCCGTAGTCGAACCAGTAGCCGCCGAGCACGCTGCCCGTCATGTGCCAGCCGCGGGTCTCGCCGGACTCGACGCGGTTCATCGCGCCGAGCTGGATGTTGCGGTGGACGTCGCTGTAGTCGAGGTCGCCTGCGCCCAGCGTCGCGCCGAGATACCACGGCCCCTGGCCGTAGCCGGCATAGGCGGTGCCCGAGGTCTCCTTGAGCTTGTAGCCGCCGCTGCTGGCGCCGAAATCGCCCTTGTTCTCGGCATAGCCGAAGGCTGCGCCGACCAGCAGGTGATCCGAAACCCTGACGTCGCCGCCGGCGTGCAGGCCGTTGACCTCGCCGTTGCCCGAGAGGAACGGACCGCTCACGTCGTCGTGCCCGTAGTCGTAGGTCGCCCAGCCGTTGAACCGCTTCGCCGTCGGCGGCGCGCCGAAGCTCGACATCATCCGTCCGTCGATCGCCTGGAAATTGGACCGCTCGACCGCGAGCGGCGCTTCGGCCAGGGCGCCGATCTTCGCCGGGCCTTCGAGCATCGACGCCGCTGCGGCCGCGAGGATCTTGGCCGTCGCCGTCGTCGGATGCACGTCGTCGGCGAAGAGGTAGGTCATCGGGGCATTCGGGTCGACCAGCGTCGCCGGCGTGCACTGCAGCGAGCTCGATGTCGTGCAGGCGGGCATGGTGACGTTGGTGAAGCCATAGGCGGCCGGATTCGCGACGATCTCGCCCAGCAGCTTGAAGGTGTTCACCTGCACGACCTGCAGGTGCGCGGCGGCGATGCCGGCGTTGAGCGTCGAGTCGTACAGCGACGACAGGGCGGTGAACGTCGCCTGCGCGCCGGTTGCGGCGGCGAGCGGCGTGTCGCCGACGTTGGGGACGTTGTAGACGACGAGGTAGCGCGCGCCGGCGCCCTGCAGGCGCACCGCCTGCGCGACGAGGTCGGTCGCCGACTGCACGATCGCGGCCTGCAGCTGTGCGGGGGTGATCTGTCCCTCGGCAGCCTGTGGCACCAGCGCCAGCAGCTCGTTCGACCCGCCCCACAGCTGATAGAGGGCATGGCTGTCGAGCGGCCCCTTGGCGAGCTGCAGCGACACCTGGTCGGCGATCGAAAGGTTGGGTGCGTTCGGCGGAATCAGCGGCGAGGGCGAGTTGACCATGGCGCCCCCCTGCGCGTAGTCGGTGCCGCCCTGGAACGATGGCGTGACCGAGATGCCGTAGCGCTGCGCCAGGTACATCGGCCCGGTGAGGCCGGGATTGGTCGTGAAGCGCGAACCGTATTGACCGGCATCGCTCAGGCTGTCGCCGAAGATGTAGGCGCCCGAATACTGGGCATTCGCGCTGCCTGCGCCAAGCGCGAGCATGACTGCGGCCGCGGCGACGGATGGACGGAAGGTACGCATGGGCGGAGTCTCCTGGTTCGGGTCGTGTCGTGACGTCGGGGTGTCTGCTGCAGGCGCCTCAGTTGGCGATCAGCGCAAGTCGCTTGCCGCCGTCGATGAGCTTCACGCGCTCGCCCTCGTTGACGTCGGGCCTGCTCGCGTAGTGGAAGCTCCGCGTCTTGCCGTCGTCCATGCGGATCGAGACCTGCCAGTAGGACTTCGCGTTCCGGTTCTTCTCGACCTTGTTGCCGGCATAGGCGCCCACCCCCGCGCCCGCGATCGTCGCCACCGTGTTGCCCCGGCCGCTGCCGATCTGGTGACCCAGCACCCCGCCCAGCACGCCGCCGGCGACGGCGCCCAACCCCGAGGACTTGCCTTCCTCCTCGACCTGCTGGATCGAGCGGACCACGCCGCAGTCGGCGCAGTGCTTGGCGGCGGGCGGCGCGGCGGGCGGCGCGGCGGGTGCCTGGGCGCCGGACGTGCCGGCGAGGGCGAAGGCGATGGTCGCGCAGCACAGTGCGATCGGTCGTGCGAGATGGGATGTCATCGGTCTGCTCCTGGTGAATCGATGCGCGTCTGCCGCGGGATGGCGGGATCCGGTGATCGGCCTAGGCGTCGGCACGCTGCTTGGCATAGGCGCCCGGCGCGGACTCGACGACCCGCAGCTTGCCCTTCCCCGGCACCCGCGCAGGGACCTCGCGGCCGAGAGCGGGCGCGATCCACGCGCGCCAGTCGCCCCACCACGAGCCCTCGTGCTGGACGGCGCCCGCGAGCCAGCCATCGGCGCCCTGCGACAGGTCGTCGTTGGTCCAGTAGCCGTACTTGTCGGCGGCGGGCGGATTGATCATTCCGGCGATGTGCCCCGAACCCGACAGCACGAATCGCGACTTGCCTTTCAGTATCCCCGGCCCGGCGTAGGTCGTCTTCCACGGCGCGATGTGATCCTCGATCGCGGAGACGAAATAGGCGGGGACCGTGACCCGCGACAGGTCGATCGGCACCCCAGCCAGCGTCAGGCCCCCGGGCTCGCGCAGCCGGTTCTTCATGTACATGTTGCGCAGGTAGAAGCTGTGCATCGTCGCGGGCATGCGCGTCGAATCGCAGTTCCAGTGCAGGAGGTCGAAGGGGAAGGGGTCGCGGCCCATCAGGTAATTGTTGATGACGAACGACCAGATCAGGTCGTTGGCGCGCAGCGAATTGAAGGTGTTCGCCATCTCGCTGCCCTCGAGATAGCCGCGCTCCTTCATCTTCTTCTCGAGCGACCCCACCTGGCCTTCGTCGATGAACACCTCGAGCTCGCCCGGCGCGCTGAAGTCGATCAGCGCGGTCATGAACGTCGCGCTGGCGATGCGCTTCTGCTTCTTCGCCGCGAGCCACCCCAGCGTCGCCGCGAGCAGCGTCCCGCCCAGGCAGTAGCCGATGACGTTGGCGTCGGGCTCGCCCGTCGCCTTCTCGATCGCTTCGAGCGCCGCCACCGGGCCCTCGATCAGGTAGTCCTCGAAATCCTTGTGCGCGAGGGCCTCGTCGGGATTCACCCAGGAGACGACGAACACCGTCATTCCCTCGCCCACCGCCCAGCGGATGAACGAGTTCTTCTCGCGCAGGTCGAGGATGTAGTACTTGTTGATCCACGGCGGGATGATCAGCAGCGGGCGCTTCCACTGCTTCCTCGTCGCGGGCTCGTACTGGATCAGCTGCATCAGCTCGTTCTGGTAGACGACCTTGCCGGGCGTGGTCGCGATGTTGACCCCGAGCTCGAAGGCCTTGCTGTCGGTCATCGAGATCCTGAGCTGGCCGTTGCCGCGCTCGATGTCGTCGAGCAGGTTGTGCAGGCCGCGCACCAGGTTCTGGCCCCCGGTCGCGACCGTCTCGCGGAACACCTCGGGGTTGGTCAGTGCGAAGTTGGACGGCGCCAGCGCATCGATGTACTGGCGGGTGAAGAAGTCGATCTTCTTCTTGGTCTGCTCGGGGATGCCTTCGACGCGCGCCACCTGCTCGTGCAGCCAGCGCGCCGCGATCAGGTAGGACTGCTTGACGTAGTCGAACAGGAAATGCTCCTGCCAGCCCGCGTCCTTGAAGCGCTTGTCGCCCTTGACCGGCTCGGCGACCGGGGCCGCCGGCGCGCCGAGCATCCGCAGCATCGACGTCTGCCACAGGTTCATGTAGTCGCGCCAGAGGTTCAACTGCCCCTCGGCGAGCCGCGCGGGGTTGGTCAGCATGTTGGCGGCGAGCTCCATGAACGCCTTGCCGATGCCGAGCTCGTCGCTGGGGACTGCCGACTTGCTGCCGGCGTGCCGCGCGGCGAAGTCCCCCATCAGCTTGGCGCTCTTCTCCGCGGCCGCGGCGAGGGACTCGGCGAGCGCGATCGGGTCGTAGGCGGCGCCGGGTGCGGCGGCTTGCGTGGCGTTCGGGGCGGGGGTGGCCATCGTGCCTCTCGAAGGGTCGTCGGGGCGTCGTCGGGACATTCTACGCGGCATAGCGGATCGCGCCGTCGGCCGCCACGTCGCGCGTGGCGCGGCCGGTCTTCCACAGGTGGTTGAGGTGGGCGATCGCCTCGCCCATCGCGAAGTACCGCTGCTGCAGGTCGAGCTCGCGCCTGAAGAGCACCGGAATCACGTCGGCCGCCGAGCGCGGCGACGGCGCCGCCGCGAGCGCCGCATGCAGGTCGGCGAGGCGCGCGACATGGTGGCTGCGCAGCGCCTCGACGCGTCCGGCGATGCCGCGGAAGGGACGGCCGTGCGAAGGGAGCACCAGCGTGTCCGGCGGCAGCGGCTCGAAGCGCGCGAGGGAGGCCAGGAACCTCGCGACCGGGTCGCCGTCGGGCTCCCCCGCCCACACCGCGACGTTGGTCGAGATTCGGGGCAGCAGCATGTCGCCGGAGATCAGCAGCCGCGCCGGAGTGCAGGAGAGCGATGCGTGCTCGGGCGAGTGGCCGTAACCCGCGATCACCTGCCATTGCCAGGGGCCCGCCGCGAGGCGGTCGCCGTCGATCAGGCGCACGAAGGCGTGCGGCGCCTCGGGCACGCCCCGGCGGTACTGGTTGCCGCGCGCCGCCAGCGCCGCCAGGTGCTCGGCGGGCATGCCGTGGCGCGCGAACAGCCCGCCGACATCGGCCTGGCCGAGGCCCGTCCCGCCGGCGATCAGCGCGTGCGAGGCGAGGAACTCGGCCTGGGTCATCGCCACCGTGCAGCCGAAATGCGCGGCCAGCCATTCGGCGTTGCCCAGGTGGTCGGGATGACAGTGGGTCGCGACGATGCGGCGGATCGGCGCATCGCGCAGCGTGGTGCCGAAATGCGTCTGCCAGTGGCCGCGGGTCACCGCGTCGCCGTAGCCGCAGTCGACCAGCGTGTACCCGTCGTGCTCGGCGATCAGCCACAGGTTGACGTGGTCGAGCGCGAAAGGCAGCGGCATCCGCAGCCACAGCACGCCGGGCGCGACCTCGACCGCGTGCCCGGGGGCGGGGGGAGGAAGCGGAAGTTCTTCCATTTCGCTATGGTATCGTGGCAATCGGGGCGTGCCCGCGCCGGCACGCAGCTCCCGTTCCGAACGCCATGTCCTCCAGAGTCTCCACCAGGGGTCGCGAAGCCGCCGCGTCGACGACGCGGCCGGCGACCTACACGATTTCCGATCTCGCGCGCGAGTTCGCGCTGACCACGCGCGCGATCCGCTTCTACGAGGACTGCGGCCTGATCTCGCCCCGCCGCGAGAAGCGAAGCCGCATCTACGGCGAGCGTGAGCGCGTGCGCATCAAGCTCATCCTGCGCGGCAAGCGCCTGGGACTCGCCCTGTCCGAGATCGGCGAGCTGCTCGACCTCTACGAGGTGCGGCGCAACGAGCGCGCGCAGCTCACCGCATTCCTCGCGCTGCTCGCCGACCGGCGCACGCGCCTGCTGCAGCAGCGCGAGGACATCGAGATCGTGCTCGCCGAGATCGACGGCATCGAGCGCGAATGCCGCAGGCGGCTCGTCGCCGAGGCCCGCGAGGCTGCGCGGCAGGCAGATTGACGTTTACGTAAACGTCATGGAGAATGGGCCGGAAGCGTGGGCCGGAAGCGGAGCGATGATGGCAGCGTCGGCGGCGGGGTCGTTCACGCCCGCGTTCGCCGGGTTCGAGGCGCGGGTGCGGGAGAGCTTTGCGCGCCAGGGCGCGATGGCGCTCATCGGCGCGACGCTCGGCGAACTGGGTCCCGGCTACTGCGCGATCTCGCTCACGCCGCGCCCCGAGGTCTCGCAGCAGCACGGCTATGTCCACGCGGGTATTCTGGCGACGCTGGTCGACACGGCGGGCGGCTATGCCGGCTACACGCTGTTTCCCGAGGACAGCTCGGTGCTGACGGTCGAGTTCAAGCTCAACCTGCTCGCCCCGGCGCAGGGCGAGCGGATCGTCGCCGAGGGCTTCGTCGTCAGGGCCGGACGCACATTGACGATCACCCGCGGCGAGGTGCATGCGGAGCGCGACGGCGCGCGGGTGCTGGTCGCGATGATGCAGCAGACGCTGATGGTGATGCGCGGCAGGACCGACGCCTGACAGTGCCGGCCGGCGGTGACGCTGCGGTCGCGGGGCAGTCCCGATCACGGCCCGCCGCAAGTCCGGGGACCCTTGAGCGAGGCTAAGCATGGACGCATTCCCCACCCTCGATTTCGATCTCGGCGAGACCATCGACATGCTGCGCGCGTCGGTGCGCCAGTTCGCGGCGACCGAGATCGCGCCGCGCGCCGCCGACATCGACCGCGACAACGCCTTCCCCGCCGATCTGTGGCGCAAGCTCGGCGCCATGGGCCTCCTGGGGATCACCGTCGAGGAGGACCACGGTGGCTCCGGGCTCGGCTACCTCGCGCACATCGTCGCGATGGAGGAGATCTCGCGCGCTTCCGCGGCGGTCGGGCTGTCCTACGGCGCGCATTCCAACCTCTGCGTCAACCAGATCCGGCGCAACGGCAGCGAGGCGCAGAAGCGCCGCTACCTGCCGGGGCTCGTCTCGGGCGAGAAGGTCGGCGCGCTGGCGATGAGCGAGCCGGGCTCGGGCTCGGACGTCGTGTCGATGCGGCTCGCGGCCGTGCGGCGCGGCGACGGCTTCGTCCTCGACGGCACCAAGATGTGGATCACCAACGGGCCCGACGCCGATACGCTGGTCGTCTACGCCAAGACCGATCCGCAGGCGGGACCGCGCGGCATCACCGCCTTCATCGTCGAGAAAGGCATGCCCGGGTTCACGACGGCGCAGAAGCTCGACAAGCTGGGCATGCGCGGCTCGAACACCTGCGAGCTGGTGTTCGACGACTGCTTCGTGCCCGGCGAGAACGTGCTGGGGGAGGAAGGCCGCGGCGTCCACGTGCTGATGAGCGGGCTCGACTACGAGCGCGCGGTGCTCGCCGGCGGCCCCCTGGGCATCATGGCCGCCTGCCTCGACGAGGTGCTGCCCTACGTGCACGAGCGCTGGCAGTTCGGGCAGCCGATCGGCGAGTTCCAGCTGATGCAGGGCAAGCTCGCCGACATGTACACGACGATGAACGCCTGCCGTGCCTATGTCTACGCGGTGGGCCGCGCCTGCGATCGCGGACAGACGACGCGCAAGGACGCGGCCGGGGCGATCCTCTACGCTGCCGAGAAGGCGACGTGGATGGCGGGCGAGGCCATCCAGTGCCTGGGCGGCAACGGCTACATCAACGAGTTTCCCACCGGCCGGCTGTGGCGCGACGCCAAGCTCTACGAGATCGGCGCAGGCACGTCGGAGATCCGGCGCATGCTGATCGGCCGCGAGCTCTTCAACGACACCAAATGAGCTGCGCCGGGCCGTCCCAAGCGGCGAATTGCGCCCCCTGTGGGGGCAGCGAAGCGGCATCAGCCGCGAGCGTGGGGGGCGTCGTCAGCGGCGCCCGACGGCCAACGGCGTCTCCACAGCGAAAGGGCAGCACCCATGTTGAATGACCCGATCGTCATCGTCGGCGCGGCGCGCACGCCGATGGGCGGATTCCAGGGCGTGTTCGCGCCGCTCGCGGCCAGCGAGCTCGGCGCGGTCGCGATCAGGGCGGCGGTCGAGCGCGCCGGCGTCAAGCCCGGCGACGTCGACAAGACGATCTTCGGTTGCGTGCTGCCCGCCGGCCAAGGCCAGGCGCCGGCGCGGCAGGCCTCGCTCAAGGCCGGGCTGCCGCTCGCCACCGGCTGCACGACGGTCAACAAGATGTGCGGCTCGGCGATGGAGGCGGCGATCCTCGCCCACGACGCCCTCGCCGCGGGTTCCTGCGATGTCGTCGTCGCCGGTGGCATGGAGAGCATGACCAACGCGCCATACCTGATGCCCAAGGCCCGCACCGGCTATCGGATGGGGCACCAGACCGTCTACGACCACATGTTCCTCGACGGCCTCGAGGACGCCTACGACAAGGGGCGGCTGATGGGGACCTTCGCCGAGGACTGCGCGGCGAGCTTCGCCTTCACCCGCGAGGCGCAGGACGAGTTCGCGCTGGCGTCGCTGTCGCGCGCGCTCGCCGCGAACCAGGACGGGACCTTCGCCTGGGAGATCGCGCCGGTCACCGTCGCCGGCAGGAAGGGCGACGTCGTGGTCGACCAGGACGAGCAGCCCGCGAAAGCCGCTCCCGACAAGATCCCGACGTTGAAGCCCGCATTCCGCAAGGACGGCACGGTCACGGCCGCCAACTCGAGCTCCATCTCCGACGGCGCCGCTGCGCTGGTGCTGATGCGCCGCTCGACCGCGGAGGCCCGCGGCCTGAAGCCGCTGGCGGTCATCGTCGCGCACGCGACGCATTCCCAGGAGCCGGCGCTGTTCACCACCGCACCCGTCGGGGCGATCCGGAAGATCTACGCGAAGACCGGCTGGACGACGCGCGATGTCGACCTGTTCGAGATCAACGAGGCCTTCGCCGTCGTCACCATGGCGGCGATGAAGGAGCACGGCCTCGCCCACGATCGCGTCAACGTCCACGGCGGCGCCTGCGCGCTGGGCCACCCGATCGGCGCTTCGGGCGCGCGCATCGTCGTCACGCTGCTGGGCGCATTGCGCAAGCGCGGCGGCAGGCGCGGCATCGCCACGCTGTGCATCGGCGGCGGCGAAGCGACCGCGCTGGCCATCGAACGGGTCGATTGAGCATGTTCGCCAACTATCCGCTGTTCCTCGTCGCCTGCGTGCTGCTGGTGCTGACGCCGGGACCGAACCTGCTCTACCTGATCTCGCGCACGCTCTGCCAGGGCAAGGGCGCGGGGCTCGTCTCGCTCGCCGGCACCACCAGCGGATTCGTCGTCCACATCGTCGCCGCATCGCTCGGCCTCTCCGCGGTGCTGATCGCGGTGCCGGTGATGTTCGATGCCGTCCGTTTCGCGGGCGCCGCCTACCTGCTGTGGCTCGCCTTCGATTCGGTGCGCTCGCGCGGGGTCGGGCTGTTCGCACCGAGGGCGCTCGCGCCCGAGCCGCCGGCGAAGCTCTACCGGACCGGGCTCCTGACCAGCATCCTCAATCCCAAGGTCGCGCTGTTCTACCTGGCGCTCTTTCCGCAGTTCATCGTCCCCGCGCAGGGCCACGTGCTCGTGCAGTCGCTGGCGCTGGGCGCGACCCAGATCGCCATCGCGGTGGTCGGCGACGCGATGTTCGTGCTCGCCGCTGCGCGGATCTCGCGCTGGCTCGCCAGGCGCCCGCTGTGGATGGCGGTGCAGCGCTGGGTGCAGGGTGGCGTGTTCGCGGCGATCGCCGTCAAGCTCGCGCTGACCGAGCGCAGCTAGGTCGCATGCTGCTGACCGAGGAACAGGGCCAGATCCGCGACACGCTGCGCGCGTTCGCGCGCGACGAGCTCGCTCCCCATGCCGCGACCTGGGACCGCGAGCACGGCTTCCCGCGCGAGGCGCTGCGCAAGCTGGGTGAGCTCGGTGCGCTGGGGATCGTGGTGCCCGAGGCCTGGGGCGGCGCCGGCCTCGACTACGTGTCGCTTGCCGTCGCACTGGAGGAGATCGCGGCCGGCGATGGCGCGACCTCGACCATCGTCAGCGTCCAGAATTCCGTCGTCTGCGGGCCGATCGACGCCTTCGGCAGCGATGCGCAGAAGGCGCGCTGGCTGCGGCCACTCGCGCGCGGCGAGAAGCTCGGCTGCTTCTGCCTGACCGAGCCGCACACCGGATCCGACGCGGCCGCGATCGCGACCCGCGCCGAGAGGCGCGGCGACCGCTACGTGCTGAACGGCGTCAAGCAGTTCATCACCTCGGGGGCGAATGCCGACGTCGCGATCGTGTTCGCCGTGACCGACAAGGCCGCGGGCAAGAGGGGCATCTCGGCCTTCGTCGTCGACACCGCCGCGCCGGGCTTCGTCGTCGCCCGCGTGGAGGACAAGCTCGGGCAGCGCGCCTCCGACACCGCGCAGATCGGCCTCGAGAACTGCGAGGTCGACGCCGCCGGCCTGCTGGGGCGCGAGGGCGACGGCTACCGGATCGCGCTCGCCAACCTGGAGAGCGGCCGCATCGGCATCGCGGCGCAGGCGGTGGGCATGGCGCGCGCGGCGCTGGACGCGGCGCTCGCCTACGCGCGGGAGCGCCGGGCCTTCGGGAAGCCGATCGTCGAGCATCAGGCGGTGAATTTCCGGCTGGCCGACATGGCGACGCAGGTCGAGGTCGCGCGTCAGATGGTGTGGCACGCCGCCGCCTTGCGCGACGCCGGCCTGCCCTGCCTCAAGGAGGCGTCGATGGCCAAGCTGTTCGCCTCCGAGATGGCCGAGCGCGTCGCCTCGGACGCGATCCAGATCCATGGCGGCTACGGCTATGTCGCCGATTTCCCGGTCGAGCGCATCTATCGCGACGTGCGCGTGTGCCAGATCTACGAGGGCACCAGCGACATCCAGCGGCTGGTGATCGGCCGCGCGCTGGCCGGCTGAGGCGGCATGGCGAGCGCGCCCAAGGCAGCCCGGCCCGACGCCCCGTTTCGCGTCGGCGAGCACGTCGCGCGCCGCGTGGGCTTCGACGCGGAGTCGATCCGCCGCTTCGCGACGCTGTCGGGCGACATGAATCCGCTGCACCACGACGACCGCGCCGCGGCCGACGGGCCGTTCGGCACCCTGATCGCGAGCGGGCCCCACGTCGTCGCGCTGCTGATGGGTCTCGACGCGACCTTCCTCTCCGAGCGCCACGAGGCTCTGGGCCTCGGCTTCGAGTTCAGGTTCGTCAAGGCCGTGCCCGCCGGCGTCGAGCTGACGCTGGAGTGGGTCGTGCGCGACGTGACCTGGAAGGAATCGCTGGCAGGCCACGTCGTCGGCGTCGAGGGCCGCGCAGTCGACGACCGGGGCACGGTCTACCTGACCGCCACCGGGCGCAACCTGGTGCGCGCGAGGGGCGCCGCGCCGCGGCCGGTCAGGTCGCGCGCCGCCCGGCGCGGCGCCGGCAAGCCATGAGCGCAAGGCCAGGAGGAACGCAATGAAGGCACCGATCGTCTTCCACTTCGATTTCTCGTCCCCCTACGGCTACATCGCGTCGGAGAGGATCGGAGCGCTCGCCGCGCGCCATGGTCGCGACGTCGACTGGCGGCCGATGCTGCTCGGCGCGGTGTTCAAGGTCGCGGGGACCGCCCCCCTGACCTCGGTGCCACTCAAGGGTGATTACAGCCGGCGCGACATCGCGCGCAGCGCGCGCTTCCATGGCGTGCCGTTCAACATGCCGGCGAAGTTTCCGATCGCGACCCAGGCCCCGGCGCGCATCGTCGTCTGGCGCAAGGGACAGGACGCCGCCGCGGCACCGCGACTGGTCGGGGCGCTCTACCGTGCGTATTTCGTCGACGGTCGCGACATCTCGGATCCGGAGATTGCCGCCGACGTCGCGGGCGGGGCAGGCGTCGATCGCGCCGCGGCGCGCGCCGCCATCGACGATCCCGCGGTCAAGGACGCGCTCCGGCGGGAGGTCGACGCGGCGATCGCCGCCGGCGTGTTCGGCTCGCCGTACATCGTCGTCGACGGCGAGCCTTTCTGGGGTGTGGATCGCTTCGACCAGATCGAACGCTGGCTGGAGCGAGGGGCATTCTGACCGTCCAGGGCGTTTTCCGGGGCCCGCAGGCGCAAGGCTCCGCAACCCGGGCGACAATGCGAAGGGACTGCAGGGACGCGAATGGCCGAATACACGTTGTACTGCTTCGCGCAGTCGGGCAACGCCTACAAGGTGGCGCTGATGCTCGAGCTCGCGGAGGCCGACTGGGAGCCGCGCTACGTCGACTATTTCGGCGGCGAGACGCGGACGCCGGCCTATCGCGCGATCAACGCGATGGGCGAGGTCCCGGTCCTGCTGCACGGCGTCCGGACGCTTTCCCAGTCGGGGGTGATCCTCGACTACCTCGCCGACAGCCTCGGCCGCTTCGGTGCGCGCGATCCCGAGGAGGGGCGCGAGGTGCTGCGCTGGCTGCTGTTCGACAACCACAAGCTGACCAGCTACACCGCGACGCTGCGCTTCATGCGCACGTTCGCGGCCCGATCCGACCCGG
>JBLMVY010000048.1:0-15226 GCA_050256935.1 Candidatus Levyibacteriota bacterium
AGCAGGACCGGCGGCAGCTTCAGCGCCTCGAACGGGGGCACGTGGCTGCGAACATAGCGGATGACCAGCGAGATCGAGCCACGCTGGCGGAAGATGTTGATCCGGAAATTGCCGACCGCCTTGTCGAGATGCGAGAGATTCATCTCGCGCTCGTTCTCGAATTCGCGCGCCTGCTCCTTGGTCATCAGGTCGTAGGCGATCCTGCGCACGGTCTCGACGTCCATCTTCTGGGTCGAGACCGGCATGACGACGCCGTTGACCTTGAGATTGATCGGCGCGCCGCAGGAGATGTAGAGGTCCGACGCCTGCTTGTCGGCCATCAGCTTGAACAGTCGGTCGAGATACATCGCATCCTTTCCGGGCTAGAATGGCGCCTCGCATCGCGGCGCTGTCACCGCAGCACCTATGATGATGTCATGACACGCCGCCGATCGCCAGCCTGCCGACGGGACCCCCGGGGACCCGGGCGCTGCGCCCCGGCGGACGCCGGAAGTCGAGCCAAGCTGTACGCTTCAATCAATCCGATCCATCTTTCAAGCAAGTTCCATGCTCGCCATCATAGGGGGAACCGGCCTGACGCGGCTTTCCACGCTCGCCGTTGCCCACCGGGAAGTCATCCGCACGCCCTATGGCGAGCCGTCGGCGGCGCTGGTCGTCGGCGAGCTCGCGGGCCGGCGCGCCATGTTCCTGGCGCGCCACGGACACGGCCACACGATCCCGCCGCATCGCGTCAATTACCGCGCCAACCTCTGGGCGCTCAAGCAGCAGGGCGCCACGGCGATCCTCGCCGTCGCGTCCGTCGGGGCGATCCGCGGCGCGGCACCGGGTGACCTGGTCCTGCCGCATCAGTTGATCGACTACACCTGGGGCCGGACGCAGACCTTCTTCGACGGCAACGGCGCGCAGGTCGTGCATGTCGATTTCACGCGGCCCTATTCCGACGAATTGCGCTCGATCTGCCTGGCTGCGGCAGGCGAGGCCGGGATTGGGCTGGCGGACGGCGGTGTGTACGGCGCAGTCTCCGGACCGCGACTCGAGACGGCGGCCGAGATCGATCGCATGGATCGCGACGGCGCGACGGTCGTGGGCATGACCGGCATGCCCGAGGCGGGACTGGCGCGCGAGCTGGGGCTCGACTACGCGTCGGTGTGCGTGGTCGTCAATCACGCTGCGGGTCGCGGCGACAGCGCGGCGCAGGTGTCGCTCGAGGGCATCGCGCGGGTCCTCGAGACGGCGATGGACAAGGTGCGAACGCTGCTCGAGCACGTGATCCAGCGCATTCCGGCAGCACCCGCGGGCACCGGGCGCGAGGAAGCCCCCGGCCCCGCTGCCGGCGGGGAGGGCGGGCGATGATCCGCAACGTATTGCGCATGGGCGACCCCCGACTGCTCGCACGTTCGCAGGAGGTCGAGCGCGCCGACGCACCCGAGATCGCGGTGCTGCTCGCCGACATGCTCGACACCATGCGCGCGCAGAACGGGGCCGGGCTCGCCGCGCCCCAGATCGGCGTCGGGCTGCGGGTGGTCGTCTTCGGTGTCGAGCGCAATCCGCGCTATCCCGACGCGGAACCGGTGCCCTATACCGAGATCATCAATCCGGTCATCACGCCTCTCGGCGACGCGATGGAAGAGGGCTGGGAAGGCTGCCTGTCGGTCCCGGGCCTGCGCGGCGTCGTCGCGCGCCATGCGCGCATCCGCTACCACGGGCTCGATCCGCAGGGCCGGACGATCGACCGCATCGCGGAGGGCTTCCACGCCCGCGTGGTGCAGCACGAATGCGATCACCTCGACGGCATTCTCTACCCGATGCGCATCCGGGATTTCTCGCGCTTCGGATTCACCGAGGAGCTGTTCCCCGGCGTCGACGTCGCCGACGAGTAGGCGACGTCGGCGTCCCCAAGCGAGCGTGACGCGCCCGTCGGGTCGGGGCTTCGGTGACGCACCCGCGTCCTCGCGCGGGTCCCGGTGCGGCCTCGGTCGTCCACCCACGACTCCCTCGCCGCACCACCCGCTTCGCGACGACTGCGTCACAGGCGCCCCGACCCGAGGGGTGCGTCGCGCTCGCGGGGATGCCCCGATCCGAAGCGTCGCTGCGAGATACGTCAGATGCGCAGCTGCTCGTAGAGCGCCGTCTCCAGACGCAGCAACGCCTGCTCGTCGTGCAGCTTCGCTCCCCCGATCAGGAACACGTCCTCCGCGCGCTCGCCCAGCGTGTTGATCCTCGCGCTGACCACGTCGATGTTCGCCTGCGCCAGCACATAGGCGATGCGCGCCAGCAATCCGGGCCGGTCGCCGGCGACGATCTCGAGGATGAAATGCGTTCCCTTGTCGTCGGGAAAGACCTGCACCTCGGGGGTCAGCGGGAAATGGCGAAGCTGGCGCGAGATGCGCCCGACTTCCGGCGGCTTCAACGGCTCGGGGGAGGCCAGCGCGCGCGTGAGCTCGTATTCGATGTACTGGACCGTCTCGCGGTACGAGGCATTGGGATTGCCCGGCTCGTGGACGGCGAAGGTGTCGAGCGCGTAGCCGTTTCGCGTCGTGTGCACCTTGGCGTCGAGGATCGACAGTCCGGCGCGTCCGAAGAAGCCGCAGATGCGCGCGAACAGCGCCTTCTGGTCGGGCAGGTAGACCAGCGCCTGCAGGCCCGCACCGTCGCGCGCGAGGCGCACCTTGACCACGGGCTCGCTGCGGTCGACGCGCCAGTTGAGGTGCCGGGCGTGCCAGGCGATCTCGTCGGCCGTGTGCCTCTGGAAATAGGTGACGTCGAGCGTGCGCCAGAGCCGGTCCTCCGCGCCTTCGGGCACGGCGTAGAGGCGCAGCAGGCGCTGCGCCTCGCGCTGGCGCAGCTCGATGCTGTCGGCGACGGTGTGCTGCGCGCTGCCGCCCGCCAGCACGCTTCGCGTCGCGTTGTAGAGGTCCTCGAGCAGCTTGCCTTTCCAGGCGTTCCAGACGATGGGACTGGTCCCGCGGATGTCGGCGACGCTCAGCAGGTAGAGGGCGGACAGCGCCCGCTCGTTGCCCACCCGCTTCGCGAAGGCCGCGACGACCTCGGGATCGGTGATGTCCTGCTTCTGCGCGGTCGACGACATCGTCAGGTGCTCGCCGACCAGCCAGGCGACCATCTCCGCATCCTCGGCGGGCATTCCGTGCTGACGGCAGAACCCGCGCGCCTCGCGCGCGCCGAGGACCGAGTGATCTCCGCCGCGACCCTTGGCGATGTCGTGGAACAGGCCCGCGAGGTAGAGCACCTCCTTGCGCTCGAAATCGGCGATCAGGCGCGAGCACAGCGGATACTCGTGCGCATGCTGGGCCTCGGTGAACCGGCGCAGGTTGCGGATCACCATCAGGATGTGCTCGTCGACCGTGTAGACATGGAACAGGTCGTGCTGCATCTGGCCGACGATCCGGCCCCATGCGGGCAGGTACTGGCCGAGGATGCCGTAGAGGTTCAGCCGCCGCAGGGCGTGGGTGAGCCCGCGCGGCTCGCGGAACATCTGCAGGAACTGCGCGCGATGCGCGGGGTCGCGGCGGAACGCGGCATCGAGGCGGCGGCGGTTGCGCCACAGCGCGCGCAGGGTCCGCGCCGTCATGCCCCGCAGCTCGGGATGACGCTGCACGGTCAGCGTGGCATCGAACATCGCGCCGGGGCGCCGCTCGAACAGCGATTCGTCGCGGACATCCAGGAGCTCGTCGACGCACTGGAAATCGTCGTCGATCGCCACCGGCGACGTGGCGGCCGGATAGAGCCATGCGTGCAGGTTCTGCAGCAGCAGGGTATTGACCTGGCGGACCACCTTGGTCGCGCGGTAGTAGCGCTGCATCAGCTGCTCGCTTGCGCGGCGCCCCGGCCGGTCGACCAGGCCGAGCTCGCGGGCCAGCGCCGCCTGGAGGTCGAAGACCAGGCGATCCTCGCGTCTCCCGGCGAGGTAATGCAGCCGCGCGCGCAACGCGGCGATCGCGCGTTCCTGGCGCGACACCGCGCGTGCCTCGGCCACCGTCATCAGGCCGTTCTTCGCGAGCTCGCTCCAGGTGCGGCCGAGCCCGGCCGCACGGGCGATCCAGATGACCGTCTGCAGGTCGCGCAGACCGCCGGGGCTTTCCTTGACGTTGGGCTCGAGGTTGTAGGCCGCGTCGTGATGCTTGAGGTGCCGCTGCTGCTGCTCGAGGGCCTTGGCGGCGTAGAACGCGCGCATGTCGAGCGACGCGGCGAATTCCCTGCGGAACGCGTCGTAGAGGTCGCGCGAGCCCGCGAGCTGGCGGTGCTCGAGCAGGCTGGTGCGGATCGTCGTGTCCGCCGCCATCTCGGCGACGCATTGCGCCACCGTCCGCACCGCATGCGAGAGCTCGACGCCGATGTCCCAGAGCGAGGCGAGCAGGCGCTCGATCGCCGAGGCTGCCTCGTCGCCGGACTCGGGGGGCAGCAGGATCAGGACGTCGACGTCAGAGTGCGGATAGAGCTGCCCGCGGCCGTAGCCGCCCACGGCGACCAGCGCGCAATGGCCGCGGCAGGGGCCCTCCGCCCAGACCCCGGTGACGACCTGGTCGGTCAGCCTTGAGAGGCCGCGCAGCAGCCGCGACGTGTCGCCGGTGGCGAAGAATTCCTCGCGCAGCCGGGCGCGGCCGCTGCGCAGCAGCTCGCGCCAGTGATCGACGCGCGGGGCAGCCGATGGCGGGGGCAAAGCGGCGGTGGCGCCTGGCGCGAGGCTCATCCGCCGCGTCCTCTCAGTCGGAGACGGGAGGAGGCGGCGGCGTGCCCGCCGACTGCGTCAGGATCTCGGCGCCGGTCTCGGTCACCAGCACCGTGTGCTCCCACTGTGCCGACAGCGAGTGGTCGGCGGTGACGATCGTCCAGCCGTCGGCCAGCGACCGGATCGCGGCACGCCCGGCATTGATCATCGGCTCGACGGTGAAGATCATCCCGGCCTGCAGCTTGAGCCCCGTTCCCGGACGCCCGTAGTGCAGCACCTGCGGATCCTCGTGGAAACGGGTGCCGATGCCGTGCCCGCAGAACTCGCGCACGACCGAGAATCCATGGCCCTCGGCGAAGCGCTGGATCGCCGATCCGATGTCGCCGAGATGCGCGCCGGCCCTGACGGCGCGAATGCCGCGCCACATCGCCTCGTAGGTGACTTCGACCAGCCGCCGCGCCTGGATCGAAGGCTTGCCGATGAAGAACATGCGGCTGGTGTCGCCGTGGTAGCCGTCCTTGATCACCGTCACGTCGACGTTGATGATGTCGCCGTCCTTCAGCTTCTTCTCGCCGGGGATCCCGTGGCAGACGACGTGGTTGACCGACGTGCACAGCGACGCCGGGTAGGGCGAATGACCAGGCGGCGCGTAATTGAGGGTGGCGGGTACGGTCTTCTGGACGTTGACCATGTAGTCGTGCGCGGCACTGTCGATTTCGCCCGTCGTCACGCCGGAGGTGATCAGCGGCGTCAGGAAATCGAGCAGCTCGGATGCGAGCCGGCCCGCGATGCGCATGCCGGCGATGTCCTGTGCGGTCTTCAGGCTGACGGACATGGCGCGCCTACAGCCGCAGCAATTCGTTGATGCCGGTCTTCGAGCGGGTCTTGGCGTCCACCCTCTTGACGATCACCGCGCAGTAGAGGCTGTGGCTGCCGTCGGCGGCGGGGAGGCTTCCCGCGACGACCACCGATCCCGCGGGCACGCGCCCGTAGCTGACGCTGCCGGTCGCGCGATCGTAGATGCGCGTGCTCTGGCCCAGGAACACGCCCATGCCCAGCACCGAGTTCTCCTCGACGATGACGCCCTCGACGACTTCGGAGCGCGCGCCGATGAAGCAGTTGTCCTCGATGATCGTCGGGTTCGCCTGCAGTGGCTCGAGCACTCCGCCGATCCCGACGCCACCCGACAGATGGACGTTCTTGCCGATCTGGGCGCAGGAGCCCACGGTCGCCCAGGTGTCGACCATCGTCCCCTCGTCGACAAAGGCGCCGATGTTGACGTAGGAGGGCATCAGCACGACGCCGCGGGCGACGTACGCGCCGCGGCGCGCGACCGCGGGCGGGACGACGCGCACGCCGGCCTGCGCGAACGCGGCATCGTCGTATTGCGCGAACTTGGTCTGCACCTTGTCGTAGAACCGGAACGGCACCTGCGGACCGGCGAGGCCGATCGGCGCGCTGTCGGTCAGGCGGAACGACAGCAGGACCGCCTTCTTGATCCACTGGTGGGTCGTCCACGCGCCGTCGATCTTCTCGGCGACGCGCAGGCGCCCGGCATCGAGCTCGGCGATGACCTGCGCGACCGCGTCGCGCACCGCGGAGGGAGCGGTGGTGGGGGACAGCTCGCCGCGCGTCTCCCAGGCGGCGTCGATCGTCTGCTGCAGGCTCGTCATGGGTCCGGCTGGCGAAAAGGGAACGATTTTACACGGGTGCAGGCGGCACCCGCCGGTACCCCGGCGCCCGCTACATTGCCTTGAAGCGATGCGCGAAGCTGCGCGAGACGGCGAGCTTCTCGGGCCGGGCCTTGAGGATGACGACGGGCTGGTCGCGCCAGTCGCGCTCGACGCTGGCGATCGCGTGCAGATTGACGATCGTCGCGCGGTGGATCTGCCAGAAGACCTCCTGGTCGAGCTCGTCGTAGAGGTCCTTGATCGGCTTGCGGATCAGCGCTTCCGAAGACGCGGTGACCACCTTGGTGTACTTGTCCTCGGCCTGGAAATAGACGACGTCCGCAACGGCGATCATCTGCATGACGCTGCCCAGCGACGCGCGGATCCATTTGAGGTGCGCCGCGCCGTCGACGCGCTCGGCCAGCCGCGCGAGCAGCGCCTCGAGGCCGAGCGGCGGGGTGGCGAGCCGGGCCTTGAGTCGGGCCGCGACCTTGGCGATGCGTTCGGCCGTGACCGGCTTGAGCACGTAGTCGATCGCACCCTCGTCGAAGGCCGCGATCGCGTACTGGTCGTAGGCGGTGACGAAGACGACGTGGGCGCGGCCGGAGATCGCGCGCGCGACATCGAGCCCGGACATCACGGGCATCCGGATGTCGAGGAAGGCGACCTCGGGCCGGTGCTCCTCGAACAGCGCGAGCGCCTGCTCCCCGTTCGCCGCCTCGTGGATCGGCGCGAGTTCGGGCCAGGCGTCGCGCAGCCGCGCCTTCAGATGCTCGCGCAGCAGGGGTTCGTCCTCGGCGATCAGGGCGCTGGCCATGGCCGTCAGGCGCCGGGCGCGGGCTCGAAAGGCAGCGACAGCGTCGCCCGCGTCCCGCGCGGCGCGACCGCCTCGAGGGCGATGCGGCCACGCTCGCCATAGAGCGCGGCAAGCCGTTCGCGGACATTGGCGAGCCCCACGCCCTGTCCTGCGGTCCGGGTGCCCGCGGCCGGGCCGCATCCGGTGTCGGTGATCGTGACCACCATCGCGTCGCCGACGTGCCGTGCGGCGACGGTGAGCGTGCCGCCATCGGCGCAGGGCTCGATGCCGTGCTTGATCGCGTTCTCGACCAGCGAGATCAGCAGGTTCGGCGCGAATGGCGTGTCGCGCAGCTCGGGGGGCACGTCGATGCTGAACGCGAGACGGGGTCCGATGCGCATCTGCATCACGTTGAGATAGGCCTCGGCGAGCGAGACCTCGCGACCCAGCGTCGATGCGCTGACGCGAAGCTGGGGCAGCGCGGCGCGCAGGTAGGCGATCAGGTGCGACAGCATCGCACCCGCCTGCCGGGGGTCGGACTCGGTCAGGTACTGGACCGAGGCGAGGGTGTTGAACAGGAAATGCGGCTCGACCTGCGCCTGCATCAGCTTGAGCTCGGCTTCGACCGCCTGCTTGGACAGCAGGTGGCGCTCGGCTTCGGCGCGGTGCAGCGCCGCCGCCGCGCGCGTCTCGCGTCTCCTGACGTAGAACATCAGGCTGATCAGGAGGCCGTTGCCCCAGGCGGTCAGCAGGTTGTAGAGGAAGAACTCGGGATCGCTCTCCATCTGGCCGACCGAGTAGCCCTTGCCGACGACGATGAGGGCCATGCCGATCAGCGCGCCGATCGCCGATGCGATCGCCAGCCGCCAGATCGGCGAGCTGTGGTCCCAGGGCGCGGCGGCGTTGACGCAGTAGGCGATCGACAGGCCGAAGATCTGCACGGTGATCAGCGGATGCCAGAACGGGCGCGGGTCGCTGATCCAGAGCACCAGCGCAATGCCCGTGTTGATGGCGACGATCAGCAGCAGGGTCGTCCAGCTGAACTGCAGGCCGGCCCGCAGCGGATGGTGCCGCGGCGGGGCGAGGGTGGCGTCCATGCCGCGGATTCTAGCGGCCGCACCCCACCGGGCGGCAGGGCGCGACGAAGCGTGTCCTGGGCGGACAGGATGCGCTGTTGCGGGCTGGAATGGCGTCGGGGGGCGGCGTGGACATCCCCGGCCGGCAGCGGCGTCCTAACCGCGTGCGGCGCAGGCGATGATGCGTTCGATCGCCTCGACGCATTGGGCGAGCGGGGGGACCAGCGCGATGCGGATGCGGCCGGCTCCGGGATTGACGCCTCCGGCCTCGCGCGCGAGGTAGCTCCCCGGCAGCACGACGACGTTCTCCTCCGCGAGCAGCCGGCGCGCGAATTGCGCATCGTCGCCCGGGGTCTTCGCCCACAGGTAGAACCCCGCTTCGGGCACCGTGCAGGGCAGGGCTGCGGCAAGCCGCGGCGTCGCCTGCGCGAACTTCGCCGCGTACTGTGCGCGGTTCGCGACGACGTGGGCTTCGTCGTTCCATGCCGCGATGCTCGCGGCGGCGACGGCCTGCGACATCGCCGATCCGTGATAGGTCCGGTATTGCAGGAAGGCCTTGAGCAGGGCGGGATCGCCGGCGACGTAGCCGGAGCGCAGCCCCGGCGCGTTGGAGCGCTTGGACAGGCTGCCGAAGACCACCAGACCCGGATAGCCGCTTCGCCCCAGCCGCGCCGCCGCGCCCAGCGCGCCGAGCGGCGGGCGCGCTTCGTCGAAGTAGATCTCCGAATAGCACTCGTCGGAGGCGATGACGAAGCCGTGGCGGTCGGAAAGCTCGAACAGGTGCTGCCATCCCGCGAGGTCGAGCACGTGGCCGGTCGGATTGTCCGGCGAGCACACGTACAGAAGCTGCGTGCGTGCCCACACGGCCTCGGGCACGGCCGTCCACTGATGGGAGAAGCTCGCGTCGCCCACGGCGTTGACGCAATGGACGGCCGCACCGGCGAGCAGGGCGGCGCCTTCGTAGATCTGGTAGAAGGGATTCGGGACGACGACGGTGGCGCCGACCCGGCTCGGGTCGACGACCGTCTGCGCGAATGCGAACAGCGCTTCACGGCTGCCCAGCACCGGCAGCACCTCGGTGGCGGGATCGAGCGCAGCGAGGCCGTGGCGGCGCGCGAGCCAGCCGGCGATGGCCTCGCGCAGGGCGGGCAAGCCGGCCGTCGTGGGATAATTCGACAGGCCGTCGATGGCGCCGCGCGCGAGGGCGTCGATCAGAAACGGCGGCGTCGGGTGCTTGGGCTCGCCGATCGACACGTTGATCGGAGTCTTCGCGGGGTCGGGCGACACGCCGGCATGAAGCGCGCGAAGCCGCTCGAACGGGTAAGGCTGCAGGCGTTGCAGATGGGGATTCAAGCCGGCGATGGAACACGCGATGGGCGAAGCAGGCGATTATAGCGGCGGCCGCCTGCTGCGCCTCGTCGCGGCGATCGCGACCCTCGCGGCATCGACGGCGCTGGCCGCGGTGGTCGCCTGGTGGGGGTGGCGACTGTTCGGCCCGGCGTCCGTCGACATCGCGCCCGCGGCGCCCGCCGATCCCGCGGCGACGCTCGTTGCCGCGAACCTCTTCGGCGCCGGCAGCAGGCCGGCTGCATCGAGGACGCCGGGAGCCGAGGCCACCCTTGCCGGCAACGCCCGCCTACTGGGAATCATCGCGGAGCCCCGGCAGAAAGGCTATGCGCTGTTCAGCCTGCCCGGCGGCCCGAAGGTCGTCGCCGCGGGGCAGGAGGTCTCCCCGGGTGTGCAGATCACCGCGATCACGCCCGACACGGTCACCGTGCAAGAGGGCGCGACCGAGCGCCGCCTGCGCCTGCGCCCGCGTCTTCCCGCCGCTTCGGGTCCGGAGGCAGCGCCCGGCGCTGCGCCGGCCGCGGCGCGGACTGCGCTCGCCCCCGCCGCGTCCGCCGCCTCCTGTGCACCGCCCGCGGGTTTCCGCGGCCCCGTCATCCGTCTCAACGCCGAGCTGCTGGGCGGGTTGGGCAGCGACAGCGCGCCCTGGCGGTCGCTGTTCGCCGTGACGCCCCAGGGGCTGGTCGTCACGCAGGAAAGCGGCTATTCGGCGATGCTCGGCCTCAAGGCCGGGGACCGGATCGCCCAGGCGAACGGCATTGCGCTGCACAGCCCCGACGACGTGACCTCCGCGGTGCTCCGGCCGTTGATCGCGAATCAGGGCGTGCGCATCGCCGGATCGCGCGACGGCGCGCCGCAGGAGCTGTGGCTCGCCAACGTCGCCTGCGCGCAGTAGGGGCGTTCCCCGGCGGCAGATCAGCCCGGTGGCATTGCCGGCAGCCACTGCAGCAACGCGAGCGGCTCGGCGATCCATCCGGTCGCCGGCCAGAGATCGGCGCTGCCGCCGTCACCGAGGTACCCGTATTCGGCGACGATCGTCGACATGCCGGCAGCATTGCCGGCGACGACGTCGCGCAGGTCGTCGCCGACGTAGACGCACTGCGCGGCGTCGACGCCGAGCAGGCGCGCGGCGTGCAGCAGCGGCTCGGGGTGCGGTTTCGGATGCGCGGTCGTGTCGCCCGAGACGATGGCCCCGGCACGGGCGTCGAGTCCCAGGGCCTCGACCACGGGCTGGGTGAACCGGGCTGCCTTGTTGGTGACGATGCCCCAGCGCAGCATGCGCGCGTCGATCTCCTGGAGCAGGGCGGCGACGCCGTCGAACAGGCGCGTGGTCATCGCCAGGCCGACCGCGTAATTGGCGAGGAACTCGTCGCGCAACTGCGCGTAGTCGGCGTGCTCGGGGGTGATTCCCATGCCGGCGCCGAGCAAGCCGCGCGCACCCGCCGAGGCGTGGGGGCGCAGCGCCGCGACCGGCACCGGATCGAGCCCGCGGTCCTCGCGGATGCGGTTGACCGCGAAAGCCAGGTCGCCCGCGGTGTCGGCCAGCGTGCCGTCGAGATCGAACAGCACCGCCGCGACGGGGAGCGGCGCCGGCCGCGGCCGCGGCGCCCGGTCAGGCGCCATGCGCATCGATGCGCCTGAAGGCGGCCAGGTAATTGACGGAAGTGTCGTCCTCGAGGCGATAGACGCGGGTCAGCGGGTTGTAGGTCATGCCGGTCATCGCCACGGGCTCGAGCTGCGCACGGCGCGCAAAGGTGGCGAGCTCCGAAGGCCGCAGGAAGCGAGCCCAGTCGTGCGTGCCCTTGGGCAGCAGCTTCAGCGCGTATTCGGCGCCGAGGATCGCGAACACGTAGGACTTGGGATTGCGGTTCAGCGTGGAGAAGACGACGCTGCCTCCCGGCTTCGCCAGCGCCGCGCAGGCGGCGACCGTCGAGGCCGGGTCGGGGACGTGCTCGAGGAGCTCGAGGCAGGTCACGACGTCGAAGGACGCAGGCGCCTCGGCGGCGAGCGTCTCGGCCGCGACGAGGCGGTAATCGACCCCGGATCCCGATTCCAGCTGATGCAGCCGCGCGACGCCGATCGCCCTGTCGGACAGATCGATGGCGACGACCTCGGCGCCCTTGCCTGCCATCGCCTCGGCGAGGATGCCGCCGCCGCAGCCGACGTCGACGACGCGCTTGCCGGCGATGCCGCCCGCGACCTGCTCGATCCACGCGAGCCGCAGCGGATTGATGTCGTGCAGCGGCTTGAACTCGCTCTGCGGATCCCACCAGCGGTGCGCGAGCGCAGAGAACTTGGCGAGCTCCGCCGGATCGGCATTGCGGGTGTCGCTGTGCATCGTCAGGCCAGTCGTTGCTGCCATGCGCGCGCCCGTGCGGCGAGCGCAGGCATGTCGATTTCGACCAGCATCCGGTCGTCGACGACACGCGAGCCGGCGACCCAGACGTCACTCACGAGCTCGCGCCCGGCGGTGTGCACCAGATGCGAAACGGGATCGTACATCGGAATCGTCTCGATGTCGGCGAGGCGCACGGCGACGATGTCGGCCTGCTTGCCGGGTTGGAGCGAACCGATCCGGGCGTCGAGTCCCAGCGCCGCCGCGCCGTCGAGCGTGGCCATCCTCAGCATCCGCGTCGCGGGCAGCACGGCCGCGTCGCCGGTCGCGACCTTGGCGAGCAGGCTCGCGAGGCGCATCTCCGAAAAGAGGTCGAGCCGGTTGTTCGACGCCGCGCCGTCGGTGCCCAGCGCGACGTTGATTCCACGCTCGAGGAACGACGCGAGCGGCGCGATGCCGCTCGCGAGTTTCATGTTCGACGCCGGACAGTGGACGACATGGCATCCCTGCGCCGCGAGCAGCGCGATGTCCTCCGCGTCGACGTGGACGGCATGGATCGCGATGAATCCCGGTCCCGTGGCGCCCAGCCGATCGAGGCGCGCGAGCGGGCTTACGCCGGTCGTCGCGTGCGCTTCGTCGACCTCGTGCCGCGTCTCCCCGACATGGGTCTGGATCGGCAGGTCGAGCTGCCGCGCGTAGGTCACGACGCTCGCCCAGCTGGCGTCGCCGACGGTGTAGGGCGCGTGCGGCGCCAGCGAGAACGACAGGCGCGGCGAGTGCTTCCACGCATCGCGGGCCTCGAGGCCGCGCTGCAGGCAGGCCTGGGCATCGGCGGCATAGGACGTGGGGAAGTCGAGGATGGGCACGCCCAGCATTGCGCGCATCCCGGCCTGATCGTAGGCGCGGGCGGCGGCGTCCGGGTAGAAGTACATGTCGTTGCAGCAGGTGACCCCGCCGCGCAGCATCTCGGCTGCGCCCAGCAGCGTCCCGTCGTGCACGAAATCCTCGGCGACGAAGCGCCCTTCGCGCGGCCAGATGTGCTGCTCCAGCCAGGGCCGGAGCGGGACGTCGTCGGCGATGCCGCGCAGCAGCGTCATCGCGGTGTGGGTGTGGGCATTGACGAGGCCGGGAATCAGCGCGTGCTCGGACAGCGTGACGCGGGAGCGCGGCAGGTAGCTGCGGTCGGCCTCCTCCGTGGGCAGGAGAGCGACGATGCGGCCGGCGTCGACGATCAGCGAGTGGCCGGTCAGCACGCCTTGCGGTTCGACGGGGATCATCCAGCGCGCGTCGATTCGCAGGTCGACGGGGCTCGGAAGGTGGTCGGTCATTGCGAATCAGTTTAGCAGGGCGCCTGTCCCGTTCCCCGCTCCCGGCCCGCGTGGTCCGGCCGCACGACGGGACCGGCGCGCGGCCTGGGCACGCGGGCCGCCCAACAAAAAGCCCCGCACGCGGCGGGGCCCTTTGTCGAAGCGCGGACTTGCGTCAGTGCGAGACGGCTTCGCCCTTGACTTCGATCTCGACGCGACGATCGGGCGCCAGGCAGGCGACCAGCTGCTTGAAGTTCTTCTGATGGCAGACGACGTTCGGCAGCGGCTGCGTCTTGCCCATGCCCAGGGTCTCGATCTTGTCCTTGGCGACACCCTTGCTCACCAGGTAGTCGCGAACCGCATCGGCGCGGCGCTCGGACAGCTTCTGGTTGTACTGCTGCGTCCCGATCCGGTCGGTATGGCCGGTCACCAGCACGAGCTCGAGCTTCTGCACGCCCGACAGCTTGGAAATGATCTCGCTGTCGATCGCCGCCTTGCCTTCGGGCTTCAGGACCGCCTTGTCGAAGTCGAACAGGGCCTTCGATGCCAGCGTGATCTTCTGCACCTTCGCGGCCGGGGCGGGCGCGGGGGCCGGAGCCGGTGCGGGGGCGGGCGCCGGGGCCGGTGCGGCAGCCTTCGGCTTGGGAACGAGGTCGGGGTCGCAGGCCTCGATGGCCATCGCCGGCGTCCAGTAGCCCGAGCGCCAGCACAGCGTATCTTCGATGCCCTTCTTGCCACCGTAGGAACCGCTCCGCAGCACGTTCTGCGCGGGGTCAGCCGGCACCGTTCCGGTCACCCAATATCCCGTGTCTTGCGGGTTCGCCTGCGCGGCTGCACTGCCGGCAAACACCGCCGCGAGCGCGCCGACCACAACACCGGAGACGAGACGTCGACTCATTTGTTCCACCCCTTTGACTTTGGTTTTGAACAGGTTCTCAGCAGATATACCGCTTTCACGCCCCACAGCCCAACTTCGCGGGTGCGCACGGATCCTTGCACTGCTTTGGACTATAGCACAGCGATTGGAGCCGCACCAAAGAGATACCGGAGGTCTTCGCGCCGACGGGGACGACTGTCGCGGCGATACAACGACGTGCTAAAATTACACGTTTTCAATGACCTCCGAGCGGCTTTCCGGCACCGTTCGGGTCCTCGGCCCCGCTCCCGGCAACGTCGCCGGACCGGGCCCGGCATGAAAACCCTGTCGGGAAAAGCAATTTCCGCGATCTTTCGCTTCGCACAATCTCGTTCGCAAGGAATCGGCCCAATCCATGGAGCAGTTTGCCAAAGAAACCCTTCCGGTAAGTCTCGAAGCCGAAATGCGGCATTCCTACCTCGATTATGCGATGAGCGTAATCGTGGGACGGGCGCTGCCGGACGTCCGGGACGGGCTGAAACCGGTGCACCGACGCGTGCTGTACGCGATGCACGAGGCGAACATCGTCTTCAACCGTCCCTACGTCAAATGCGCGAGGGTGGTCGGGGATGTCATGGGGAAATATCACCCCCACGGGGACATGGCCATCTACGACACCCTGGTGCGGATGGCACAGGATTTCTCGCTGCGCTATCCGCTGGTCGACGGCCAGGGCAATTTCGGCTCGGTCGACGGCGACAACGCCGCGGCGATGCGCTACACCGAGTGCCGGCTGGAGAAGATCGCCAACGAGCTGACGGCCGACATCGACAAGGAAACCGTCGATTTCGTCCCGAATTACGACGGCAAGGAGCAGGAGCCGGCGGTCCTGCCGTCGCGGCTGCCCAACCTGCTGGTCAACGGCGCCTCGGGCATCGCCGTCGGCATGGCGACCAACATTCCGCCGCACAACCTGACCGAGACGGTCAGCGGCTGCCTCGCGCTGCTCGCCAATCCCGCGATCTCGATCGACGAGCTGATGGAGATCATCCCCGCGCCGGACTTCCCGACGGCGGGGATCATCTACGGTCTCGAGGGTGTGCGCGAGGGCTATCGCACCGGCCGTGGCCGCGTCGTGATCCGCGCGCGGAC
>JBLMVY010000049.1:0-9057 GCA_050256935.1 Candidatus Levyibacteriota bacterium
GCCGGTGACCAGGCCGAGCAGGTTGATCTCCAGCCCTTCGTCGCGTGCCACGGTCACGCCGGCCAGGCCCGCCAGCGAGAGCTGGTAACCGGTGCCGCTGGGCGTCGTCGCGACGAAATCCCCGGGTGGAAGGTAGTCCTTGCCAATGGCCAGCGAAGGCAGCGTCAGCTGCAGCTCCGGGATCGCGCGACCGATCCAGGCGGTGAAGGTGTTGCTGTTGGGGCCCGGCCATGCGGTGTAGGACCTCGCCCACGGATACGATGCCGCGGCGTCGGGAAGCCTCGCGATGACGGCCTCGGCCACCGCGCCGCGCAGGTCCCCGATCAGCCGCGGCTTGGCGCCGTACCATTCGGCGTCGGGGGCGCCGTCGTCCGAGATCGACAGCGCCGAGCCGCCGCCGCGCGCCCGCCAGCCGATGACCTCGTAGCGCGTGTAGCGATCGGCGCCGGCGGGCTTGGCGGCGATCCAGGTGTGCACGGCGAACGCCCCGCGCCAGCCGAAGGTGCGGCTCGCGTACACCTGGACGATCGCCGCCGGATTCGTCGCCGGATCGGGGGCGAGGCCCGCCGACCGGTGCGTCGCATTGCGCCAGTCGCCCCGCATCGACGCACTGCCGAACGCGAGCGTCAGCAGCGGCCCCGAAAGCAGGAGCGCGACCGCAACGACCAGCCATGCTGCCGCGAGCTTCATTCTCCCGAGGATCCTCATCGCCGCGTCGTCCGCACCGCCTCCATCGTCGAGGCGTCGAGCATCGCCTGCCAGCGCAGCGCCACCTCGCGGAGGCTCGCCCGCGCATCCCCGATCAGCGGTCGGGCGAAACCGCGCACCCGCTGCCGGTCGCGCTCGTCGTCGATGTACTCGACCGGCGACTTGCCGTCGATCCGCGCCAGCGTCAACGCCGGCAGCAGGCTCGCGATCCTCGCTTCGAGCGCTTCCCTCGATTCCCAGTTCGCGCCGGCAAGGTAGGCAGCGCAGAATGTCCGGTAGCTGCCGAGGTAGGCCTGCGACCACTGCGGCCTCGCGATGCACTTCAGCAGGAAATGATTGAGGCAGAACGCGGCGTCGAAAGCGGGATCGCCGTACCACGCGCATTCGGCGTCGAGGAACACCGGCCCGCGCGGCCCGACGAGGATGTTCTTGGGGCTGACGTCGCCGTGCACCAGCGCGACCCGCGTCTGCGCGGTGCGCCGCGCGAGCGCCTGCAGCGCCGCCGCAAGATCGGGGTGCCGCGTGGACGTCGCGAGCAGGTAGGGCTCGAGCCGGATCGCGTGGAAGATCGCGTCGGTCGCAAAGCGCTGCGCGATGTCGGCATCGCCCGCGCTCGCGGCGTGCAGACGCGCGAGGATCGCGCCGACCTCGCCGGCCGTGCGCTCCGATGCGCTGCCGTCGAGCAGCAGGCGCTTCCAGACCGGATAGTCGGCAGGATCCAGCCAGGCCATCGCGAAGATGCCCTGTTGCGGGTCGCTGGCCACCGGCGCGGGCACGGCATCGGGGCACTGCGCCGAAGCGAAGGCGATCCACGCCCATTCGTAGGCGTTGCGCTCGATGGGCGCGAACCACGGCTGCGCCACCTTGAGCTGCGCCAGTGCGCGCTTGATGCAAAGCGACCTGCCGGGCAGGTCGACGCGCCAGATGTCGGACGACACCCCGCCGGCCAGCGGCGTCCAGGTCGCGTCGGCGTCGGATCGCGCGAGGCCCTGCGCGCGCAGGAACCGGCGAAGTCCGGCATCGGGCTGCCAGGTCGCTTCCATCAGGTGCCCGCCCTCATCCTCGACGCGCCGCGAGCGCCGCCGCGCCTGCATAGGGCGCGCCGGAATGCTCGTCGATGCGCAGGAGCTGGTTGTACTTGGCGACGGTGCTGGAGGTGCGCAGCGATCCGATCTTGATCTGCCCGGCTGCCGCACCCACGGCGATGTCGGACATGAAGGTGTCCTCGGTCTCGCCCGAGCGCGCCGAGACGATGGTCGCGTAGCCCGCGGCCTTCGCCTGGGCGATGACCTCGAGCGTCCCGGTCAGCGTGCCGTTCTGGTTCGCCTTGACCAGCACGCCATTGGCGATGCCTTCGCGCACGCCGCGGGCGAGGCGCTGCGGATGGGTCGTGAACAGGTCGTCGCCGACGAGCTGCAGCCGCCGGCCGAGGCGCTCGGTCAGCATCGTCCATCCCAGCCAGTCCTCCTCGTCGAGCCCGTCCTCGACGGACACGACCGGGAAATGGCGCGCCCAGGAGTCGATCATGGCGACCATCGCCGCCGAGTCGAGCTCGCGTCCCTCGCGTGCCAGGCGGTAGCGACCGCCCGCGATCCTCAGGGTCGTTGCCGCGACGTCGATGGCGATCGCGATGTCCTCGCCCGGCACGAGGCCCGCGCGCTCGATGGCCTCGACCATCACCTGTAGCGCCGCGCGCCCGGTCTCGCATCCGGGCGCGAGGCCGCCTTCGTCGGCGAGGAGCGTCGGCAGTCCGCGCTCGCGCGACACGTCGCTGGCGGCGCTGCGCACGCGGGCGATCAGATGGATCGCTTCGGCGATCGACGTGGCGCGCAGCGGCAGGGCGAGGAAATCCTGCACGTCCATGCCGCCTCCCGCATGGCGGCCGCCGCTCAGGATGTTGGTCATCGGCAGCGGCAGCGTCGGCTGCGCGAGCGCGAGGTCGGCGATGCGCTGGTAGAGCATCTGGCCGCGCGAGGCCGCCACCGCGCGGCAGACCGCCAGCGACACGCCCAGCACCGCATTGGCGCCCAGGCGCTCGAGCTGCGCCGTGCCGTCGAGCTCACGCAGGCGCAGGTCGACGGCGCGCTGGTCGGCGCCATCGGCGCCGCGCAGCGCGGACGCGATCTCGCCGTCGACGTTGGCAACCGCCTTGAGGACACCGAGCCCGGCGTAGCGCGCCGCATCGCCGTCGCGCAACTCGTGCGCTTCGAACGTTCCGGTCGACGCCCCGGACGGCACGCTCGCCCGCCCGAAGCTGCCGTCGTCGAGGACGACGTCGACCTCGACGGTGGGACGCCCGCGCGAATCGAGGATCTGGCGCCCGTGGACGCTGCGGATCGCGCTCCCGCTCATCGCGCGATCCTTGTCCCGACGCCCGTCGATTTCCCGCTGCGGCTCATGCTGCGGCGATTCTACGCGGCCCGCCGCGCGCGGCCGTCACGCCGCCTCGACCCCGGCGCGGTCGGACTGCGGTCTCAGCCCTCGCCGGTACCGATCAGCGCCGGCTGCGCAACGACGCCCCCGGGCCGGACGTCCTGGCCGCCTGAAGACGGGCCGGTCTGCGCCACCCCCGACGAAGCTCCGAAGACGATGGTCACATAGGTCCCGCTCCCGGATGCCGGTGTGCCGATCGTCACGGCGGCCTCGTGCCGGTCGGCCCCCTCCTTGACGATCGACAATCCGAGCCCGGAGCCGTCGCCGCCGACGCGCTTGCCCCGATAGAACCGCATGAAGACCTTTTCGCGTTCGTCGTCGGGCACGCCGATTCCGCTGTCCTCGACGCCGATGAACGGGCGCCCGCAGGCCTGACCGCAACGCACGGTCACCGTGCCTCCACGTGGCGTGTAGCGCAGCGCATTGTCGATCAGGTTGCCGAGCATCTCTCCCAGCAGGGCTTCGTCGCCCACGATGTCCGCTCCGGCGAGGTCGAATCCGAGGTCGATGCCGTGCGCGATCGCGGCCGGAACCCACTGCGCGCCGATCCGCTCGGAGAGGGCGCGCAGGTCGACCGGCGCAAGGCGCTGGGAATCCTGGTTGAGTTGCTCTGCGCGCGCCAGCGCGAGAAGCCGGTTGGTCACCCGGCCGGTTCGCAATACGGCGTCGCGCATCTTGCCCAGCGCGATGCGCAGTCGCTCGGACATCGGCTCGCGCAGCTCGAGCTCGAGCTGCATCTGCAGGCCTGCCAGCGGCGTGCGCAGCTGATGCGCGGCGTCGGCCAGGAAACGCCTCTGGGACTCGCTCGTCTCGCGAATCCGGTGGAACAGCCGGTTGAGCGCCACGACCGCAGGCCGGACCTCGGTTGGCACCACCGACTCCTCGAAAGGCTCGAGATCGGACGGCGACCGCTGCTGCAGCTCATTGCCGAGCCGGCGCAGCGGCGCAAGCCCGTGACTCACGCCGATCCAGACCAGCACGAACGCCACCGCGACGACCAGCAGCGTGGGAATGAGCTGCATGAGAATGATCTCGATGGCGAGGCGGTCGCGCTTCCTGGTGGTTTCGGCGACGAATATCTGGATGCCGGCGTCGGTCAGGAGCGCGCAGATGCGCACCGGCGAGCCGTCGACGTCCGCGCTGTAGAACAGCGGCACGCGGGGCACGAGCGCAGCCGGCGGCGCCGGGAGGTTCCTGCTGCCTCCGGCGAACCAATTCCCTTCCCGATCGCGCACCTGGAAGAGTACGCGATCCGATCCATCGAACATCAGCGCCTCCTGCTCGCGGCGGGTCAGCTTCAGCGTCGGTCGACCCGAATCGACGCTGACGTTCTGGACGATGTCCATCACCGGATCCAGCAGCGAGTGATCGTATGCGTCGTTCGCCGCGCTGTACGCGACCAGATAGGTCACGATCGAAGTCAGGAACACCAGCGTGAGCAGCACCCCAGTCAGCGACCAGAGCATGCGGCGCTGAATGCTTCCCATCCCGCGCTCGCTAGACGCCATCGGGCTGCTCCCACATGTACCCGAATCCACGAACCGTGTGGATGACGATGCCCGCGGGCTCGAGCTTGGCGCGCAGACGTGAAAGGTAGACCTCGATGGTATTGGGGGCCACCATGGCTTCGGAGTCGCTGATGCTCTGCGCGATCTGCAGTTTCGACAGCGCATGGCCCGGCCGGCTCAGGAACAGCTCCATCAGCTTCCATTCGCGCGCAGTGAGATCCACCATCCTGCCGCCGATCCTGGCGCGCTTCGCTGCCGGCTCGATCGTCAGCCGGCCCACCGTGATCCGCGCCGAAACCGGCGGCCGGACACGTCGCAGCAGCGCACGCACCCGCGCCTCGAGCTCCGACAGGGAGAACGGCTTGGTCAGGTAATCGTCCGCACCCAGGTCAAGGCCGTGGACCCGTTCGTCGACGGCATCGCGCGCGGTGACGACCAGGACGGGCGTCATGTCGCCGCGCGCGCGCAGGCGCCGCAGGACCTCGAAGCCGTCGATGTCGGGCAGCCCGATATCGAGCAGGAGCAGGTCGTGGCGCTCGGCGCGCATCGCAGCGTCGGCCTCGTGGCCCCGACGCGTCACCGTGACCGCGTGACCCTGCTGTGCGAGCGCCCGCACCATGCTCTCGGCGAGCAGCGGATCATCCTCGACAACCAGTATTCGCAATGGAGTCTCCCGGGTCCGGAGTGGATCGCGCGTATCGGACCGAGAAGGAGTTTCGCCGGAAAGGCAGCCCCTGCCAAGCGTCGCATGCCCGGGCCGTCACCGCGGGGACGGCCGGACGACCGTCCCCGCGGATGACGCCCTGCGGCCGGCCAAAGGGGCGGCCGCATCCGCGGCTCGCATCTTCCGATGCTGCCGCGTCTTGCGTCGGATCAGAACTTGTAGTTCACCCCCGCCGAAACGCCCTGCAGCCGGCCGCCCGTGAAGCAATGCGGGCCGGTGTTCGCCACCCCGCCGGTGGTCGGATCGTAGGCGGCGAGCGGGGTCGAATCGTGACAGTCCGTGGTCACGCCATGGCCGCCCGCGCCGAGGTCGTAGTGCGCGTCGGCATGATTGTCCGTCATCGCGTAGTCGACGTAGAACGTGGTGCTCTTGTCGAGCACGTGCCTCCAGGCAACCGTGTACATGTTGGCGGAATTGTCGAAGCTCGTCTGGTCGGGCGGCGTGTTGTGCCCGCCCAGGAAGCCTTCCGACTTGCCCGCGTGCGCCCAGCCGAAGCTCACGTTGTCCTTGTCGCCCAGTACCTGCGTCAGCGCCAGCCATGTCGCATTGTCGCGCGTCCGCTCGTTCTGGAACTGGAGGTCGGAAGGCAAGTCGCGGTGCGTCCTCTCCCACAACCCGATCACCGTCGTCTTGGTCGCGAACGTGTACTTGCCGCCGATCTTGAACGCGCTCTCGTCGGCGATGTCCCTGGCGTCGTAACTTTCAAGGTCGCTCGTGCGATTGACGTTCTTGTGCATTTCGTAGGCGGTGGTCAGATACAGCGGCCCATGCGCGTAGGTGGCGCTCAGGCTGTACAGGTCGCCGAAGGAGCCGTCGTTGCAGGTCGGCGTCAGCGCTCCGCTTCCGGGGATGTTGCCGCCGGAGCAATCCGGTTCCGACGAAGGCACGATGCTGCTGGTGTCGTCCCGGTTCTGGCCGGGCGAGTACATCGCCTTGAACGAGGCACCGCCCCAGCTGGCCGACTCGTACCAGATCGCATGGGCGGCACGCAGCCCGAATTCGACACGATTGTCGCCTCCCGTGTTTCCGATGATGGTCCGATAGTCGCCGAGCATCCCGGAGAACGGATTCAGCGGATCGGTCGACGTCTTGTACGGCGTCTCGTTCTTCCCGATCTTGACGGCGCCCCAGTCCTTGCCGGCGAAGCCGATGAAACTGTTCCGCGAGAACAAGGCGCCGTTGACGGTGTCGCTGATGTTCGACGTCGATTGCTTGGTCCCCGGGGTTGCGGAAATGTCGATGCCGGCCTCCAGTTGCCAGACGAAATTGACATCGCGATCCAGAGGATGCTTGCCGCGCGCACCGACGTAGGACAGGTTGGTTCCGATCGCGGGCTGCCAACCCATCTTGCCCACCGGCACGCCGCCGTTCTCGCCGTAGTCGCTCTTCAGGCCCTTGGTCGTGTAGTCGAACGAGACGTCGAGGTTTCCGTACAGCTGGACCTCGCCGCCGCCCGGAACGAGGAAGGTGAGGCCGGAATTGGGCTTCAACTCGACCAGAGTTCCTCCCTTGCCCTCGGCTTTCTGTTCCGCGACCTCCTTCTTCTTGGCCTCCTGCATGTTGTAGAGCTGCGTCTTGACCGTGTCGAGCTGCTTCTGCAGCGCCTCCATCTGCGCCTTCAGGTCGCTCATGTCGTCAGCCCGTGCGGCGCCGGCGGCAACCCCGGCGACCGCAACCCCGGCCAGCAATGCGTAGCTGCGCAATCTCATGCTTCCTCCTTTGGTGCCACGTTGAAATCGATGCGGCGTTCCGTTCTTCGAGCACTGCATGCGGACGGCTGCACCGCGTTGCGGAATTCAGGCGTCGCGATTGCGTTGTCGGTTGACGGTCAATCGCATCTCACGACGATCCTTCATTCGTGAAGGTGGCCTGCACGAAGGTGAAATGCAATCGCAGGCGACGCATTTCCTGCCGGCGAGCTGCTCGACAATGCACGCATGCGACACAAATGTGCCGATGCTTTCAGGATGCTGACGTCGCGCTGAAGCAGTGCTGACGCGACGCTGACGAATGCCTGACTTCGACGCCGCCGGTGGTGAGATAATCGATGCGTTGATTCCGCAACGATCCGGGGAACCTATGAAGATCACGCTCGTGGGATCGCGCTATTTCGGCGCGACGGTGTTCGAGGCTCTGCGCAAGGATGGCGCCGACATCGTTCGCGTCGTGGCCCCTGCGGCGGACGACCGGCTGGCGGTCGCAGCGAATGCCGCCGGCGTGCCGCTGCACATCCTCCAGAACCCGAAGATCGTGCCGGGCGAAGCGATCGCCGAAGGCACCGACCTCATCGTCGCGGCGCACACCCACGCACGGGTCAGCGACGAGGCGCTCGCGCGCTCGCGGCTGCGCGGCGTCGGCTACCACCCTTCGTTGCTGCCGCGACACCGCGGCATCGCCGCCGTCGAGTGGACGGTGCTCGAGGGCGACCCGATCGCAGGCGGATCGGTCTACCACCTCGCCGACGGCTGGGACGCGGGCGCGGTCGCAGCGCAGGACTGGTGCTTCGTCAGGAAAGGCGAGACCGCGCGCGAGCTCTGGGAGCGCGCGCTGGCGCCGATGGGCCTCAAGCTCCTCGCGCAGGTCGTCCGGCATGCGGCCGAGCACGGCTCGCTGCCGTCGCACAAGCAGGACGAGCAGTTCGCCACGCGCGCGCCGATGATCCGCCGCTCGATCTCGCTGACCGACGACCGCAAGCCCGCCGACACCTCGCTGATCGTCACCGCGATCGGCAAGGACCGGCCGGGCATCGTCAGCCTGCTGTCGGAGCGCGCGCAGGGCTTCGGGGCCAACTGGGCGGGAAGCCGGATGACCAACATCGCCGGACAGTTCGCCGGCATGGTGCATTTCCAGGTCGCCTCCGAGAATGCGAACGCCCTGACGACGGCGTTGCGCAGCCTGGAGTCCGAAGGGCTGCGCATCGTCATCGCGAGGAGCGATGCGCCCGTCGTGCCCGCGGGCCAGCGCATGGTCGGTCTGGAGCTGGTCGCGCCCGACCGCCCCGGCATCGTCCACGACCTGTCGAAGAATCTCGCCGACCACGGCGTGAGCATCGAGGACCTGCAGACCGAGATCGTTGGCGCCGCCGCGGAGAAGCACCTCTTCAAGGTCAAGGCGCTGCTGGTCGTCCCCGATGCGCTGTCGACCGACAGCCTGCGCCAGACGCTGCAGGCGCTGGCCAGCGAGATGATGGTCGACATCGCGCTCGACGAGCGCGCGAACGGGCACTGACGGCCGGTCGAGCCTGCTCGAACCGTGCGGGTGCTGCGCAGGCGAACCCGCCCGCGCCAGCCGGCACCATCGGCTCAGCGCTTCAGGTGCAGGTCGAAGAACGCGATCGTCCGCGACCACGCGAGCATCGCCGCGGCCTCGTCGTAGCGAGGCGTCGTGTCGTTGTGGAACCCGTGGTTGACCCCGGCGTACATGTGCATCGTGTAGCGGACGTGGTTGGCGTCGAGCGCAGCTTTCCACGCCGGCCAGCCGGCGTCGATGCGCTCGTCGAGCCCGGCGTAATGGATCAACAGCGGCGCCTTGATCCTGGCGGTGTCGGCGGCGCCAGGCTGGACGCCGTAGAAAGGCACCGCGGCCGCGAGATCGGGAAAGTGCACGGCCATCAGGTTGACGATCCCGCCGCCATAGCAGAATCCGACCGCGCCGACCCTGCCGTTGCATTCGGGGCGCGATTTC
>JBLMVY010000050.1:0-4507 GCA_050256935.1 Candidatus Levyibacteriota bacterium
CGCGATGGCGAGCGCCTCGAACGTTGCGGGTGCGGCGCCGAACGCGCTGCGCGCCGCCTCGACGACCCCGGGCCCGGCGAGACCGAGGATCGCGTAGTCGCCGGTCGCGTCGCGCAAGGCGACCTTGGAGCGCAGCACGAACATCGACAGCCGGCGGCGGATGGTCTCCACCAGGTCGCCGGACAGGAGCAGGAAGAACCCGTCCTGTCCGAGCGCCGCCGGGAGCCTCAGGACGATCAGGTTGGCGAGCATCCGCCCCTTGGGCGAGTTGTAGCTCGAGTACTGGGCCCGGCCGGGCTCCAGCGACTGCACGTCGCTGGAGAGCTGGCCATGGAGGAAGCTGGCGGCGTCGCTGCCGCGGACCTCGATCAGCCCGAAGCCGGTCCGGGGGCAGGCGATGGGTCCGAGGGACCCGGGCTGGCCGTCGCGGGTCGCAGCGGGCGGAGTGCTTGGAGCGGTGGTCATCGATGCGCCGTGGGGTGGGGAGGTGAAGCCGTCGTGCCTTGGCGAGGAGACGGCGAAAAATGCTAGAATATCAAGTTATTCGCGCTCGCCCGAGCGGGGTTTCCCGTCCGGCGAGGGGCGTCGTCCGCTTCCAAGATGGCGCCCGCCGGGGTCTTCAACAAGTCCCCGGCGCGGAAACCGGAGGCCGGGTGTCGGGACCGCGGGAAGGCGACGCGGGATCCGGACAACGCCCGGCAATACGCACATCGGCGGTTTCAGGGTGCCGGATGCGACGCCAGAGGGCGACCTCGGGCGACGCGTCGGGAACGCAAAGCGCCGGTGGAGGCCCAAACCCTGAGCAGAAGGAGTGCAGCATGTCAGTCACGATGCGTCAGATGCTGGAAGCCGGTGTCCATTTCGGGCACCAGACCCGCTACTGGAATCCCAAGATGGCCGAATACATCTTCGGCCAGCGCAACAAGATCCACATCGTCAACCTCGAGAAGACGCTGGCGATGTACAACGACGCGATGAAGTTCGTCCGTCAGCTCGCCGGCAACCGCGGCACCATCCTCTTCGTCGGAACCAAGCGCCAGGCGCGCGAGATCGTCGCCGAGGAAGCGCAGCGCGCCGGCATGCCCTACGTCGACCACCGCTGGCTGGGCGGCATGCTGTCCAACTTCAAGACGGTGAAGCAGTCGATCAAGCGCCTCAAGGACCTCGAGACGATGGCGCAGGACGGCACCTTCGAGCGCATGACCAAGCGCGAGGCGCTGTCGCACAAGCGCGAGCTCGACAAGCTCGAGAAGAGCCTCGGCGGCATCAAGGACATGAACGCGCTGCCCGACGCGATCTTCGTCATCGACGTCGGCTACCACAAGATCGCGGTCACCGAGGCGAAGAAGCTCGGCATCCCGATCGTCGCCGTCGTCGACACCAACCACAATCCCGACCCCGTGTCCTACGTGATCCCGGGCAACGACGACTCGAGCCGGGCGATCCGCCTGTATGCGCGCGGCGTCGCCGACGCGGTGCTCGAGGGCAAGAGCAGCTCGATCCAGGAAATCGCCGCCTCCGGCGACGAGTTCGTGGAGGTCGCCGACGAAGGGTCGGCCTGACCGGGATCGGGCTGAGCCAGGCGCGCGGAGGGCGCGCCTGCCGCACGCCGGGGCGCGCCACGAGCGCACTCCGGGAGAACATGTCCGGGCGACACGCTCGTCCGGGCCGGATTCGATGAACGGAGCATGAGATGGCGGATATCTCCGCAAGCACGGTGATGGAACTGCGCCAGCGCACGGGGCTGGGCATGATGGAATGCAAGAAGGCGTTGACCGAGGCGGGCGGGGACATCGCCAAGGCGGAGGAGCTGCTGCGGATCAAGAGCGGCGCCAAGGCCAGCAAGGCGGCGGGACGCATCGCCGCGGAAGGCATGATCGGCATCTCGGTCGCCGGCGACGGCAGCAGCGCCGCGATCGTCGAGGTCAATTGCGAGACCGATTTCGTCGCCAAGAACGACGACTTCAAGGCTTTCGTGAACGAGGTCGCCCAGATCGTCGCCCGCGACGATCCTGCCGACGTCGCGGCGCTGTCGGCGCAAAAGCTGGCGAGCGGCGAGACGGTCGAGGCCCGGCGCGTCGCACTGGTCCAGAAGATCGGCGAGAACATCACGCTGCGCCGCTTCTCGCGCGTCGTGGCGAAGGGCCGCATCGCGTCGTACGTCCACGGATCGAAGATCGGGGTACTGGTCGACGTGACCGGGGGCGACGCCGCGCTCGGCAAGGATGTCGCGATGCACATCGCCGCGAGCAAGCCGATGGCCGTCAGCCGCGAGCAGGTGCCTGCCGACGTCGTGGCCAAGGAGCGCGCGATTGCCGAGGCCCGCGCGGCCGAGTCGGGCAAGCCCGCGAACATCGTCGAGAAGATGGTCGAGGGAGCGGTCGCCAAGTTCCTGGCCGAGGTCACGCTGCTGGCGCAGGTGTTCGTCAAGAGCGACAAGGAAACCGTCGGCAACATCGCCAAGGCGCAGGGTGCGACGATCAACGGCTTCGTGCTCTACGTCGTCGGCGAGGGCATCGAGAAGCGGAAGGACGATTTCGCCGCCGAGGTGGCGGCCATGAGCCGGGCCTGATCCTGAAGGCATCGGCGCCCGTTCCCCGCCAATCCTTGCCGGAGCCTTCGCGATGAGTCCTCCCGACAACGCCGCGGCAGCGGCAGTGGCACCCCTGGCCGGCGCTGCGGCCGCGAGCGGCAAGGCGGCCTACCGGCGCATCCTGCTCAAGCTCTCGGGCGAGGCGCTGATGGGCAGCGACAGCTACGGCATCGAGCGCGAGACCATCGATCGCATCGTCGCCGAGGTCGCCGAGGTTGCGCGCCTGGACGTGCAGGTGGCGATCGTCATCGGCGGCGGCAACATCTTCCGCGGCGTCGCGCCGGGCGCGGCGGGGATGGACCGCGCCACGGCCGACTACATGGGCATGCTGGCGACCCTGATGAACGCCCTGGCGCTGCAGGATGCGTTCCGCCGCGCGGGCGTCGAGTCGCGCGTGCAATCGGCGCTGCGCATCGACCAGGTCGCGGAGCCGTACATCCGGGGCCGGGCGCTGCGCCACCTCGAGCTCAATCGGGTCGTGATCTTCGCCGCGGGGACCGGAAACCCGTTCTTCACGACCGATACCGCCGCGGCGCTGCGCGGCCGCGAGATGGGTGTCGACATCGTGCTCAAGGCGACCAAGGTCGACGGCGTATACACGTCGGATCCGCTCAAGGACCCGATGGCGCGTCGCTACGCCGAGCTGACCTTCGACGAGGCGATCGTCAAGAACCTCAAGGTGATGGACGCGACCGCCCTCGCGCTGTGCCGCGACCAGAACATGCTGCTCAAGGTGTTCTCGATCTTCGTCCCCGGCGCGCTCAAGCGCGCGGTGATGGGCGAGGACGAGGGCACGCTCGTGCATTGTTGATTTTCCCCTGGCCCGGTCCTCCGGCTGCTTGCGGGGAGAGCGGGCGGGACGCGGAAGCGTCGAGGCGTCGGGGGGAGCGAACGGGATGAGGCAATCATGATCAGCGACGTGAAGAAGACCGCCGAGCAGAAGATGGCGAAGTCGATCGAGACCCTGAAAGCCGACCTCGCGAAGGTGCGCACCGGACGGGCGCACACGGGCCTGCTCGACCACATCCATGTCGATTACTACGGGTCGCAGGTGCCGCTGTCGCAGGTCGCGAACGTCACGCTGGCCGATCCGCGGACCATCGGCGTGCAGCCCTGGGAGAAGAAGATGATCCAGGTGATCGAGAAGGCCATCCGCGACTCGGACCTGGGGCTCAATCCGGCGACCTCCGGTGACCTGATCCGCGTGCCCATGCCGCCGCTGACCGAGGAGCGCCGCCGCGACCTGATCAAGGTCGTGCACAAGGAAGCCGAGGCCGCCAGGGTCGCCATACGCAACGTGCGGCGCGACGCCAACGAGCACCTGAAGAAGCTCCTGAAGGACAAGGCGTGTTCGGAGGACGAGGAGCGCCGCGCGCACGAGGATCTGCAGAAGCTGACCGACCGGTCGATCGCCGAGGTCGACCGCCTGCTGCAGCAGAAGGAAGCCGACCTGATGGCCATCTGAGGCCATCGACAGGTCTTTTCTGTGGCTCGGAACGTGTTCACGAGCTCCACGCGCGCCGTCCCGGGATCGAGCCGGGTTCCGCGCCACGTCGCGATCATCATGGACGGCAACGGGCGCTGGGCGAAGAAGCGCCTGCTGCCGCGCGTCGCCGGCCACCGCAAGGGGGTCGAGGCGGTGCGCGCGACGGTCCGGGCGGCGATCGAGGAAGGCGTCGAGTTCCTGACGCTGTTCGCCTTCTCCAGCGAGAACTGGCGGCGCCCGGCCGAGGAAGTCTCGCTGCTGATGGAGCTCTTCGGCCGCGCGCTCGAGCAGGAAGTGGCGAAGCTCCATGCCAACGAAATCCGCCTCAAGGTGATCGGCGACACGTCGCGATTCGACCGCCGCATCCGCGAGCTGGTCGCCGCCGGCGAGTCGCTGACCGCCGGCAATTCGCGCCTCACGCTGACCAT
>JBLMVY010000051.1:0-19995 GCA_050256935.1 Candidatus Levyibacteriota bacterium
GCAATGTCGAAACGGTCGGCGAGCAACCGCGCCAGCGCCAGGGCGAGGCGCCGGTTGATCGATTCGCGCCGGTTGCTGCCCACGATGATGCCGACTCGCTGCCTGGTCATGCCTGGATCCCCGTCTTTGCGAAGCTGCCCTCCGCGCGGCCGCCGGGCGGAGGCCGCGGCGATTCAATGCCCGGACACGATACCGAGGTAGGCGCGGCGCAGCTCGGGGTCGTTAAACAGCGCGTCCGGGGCCCCCTCGGCGACGATCCGGCCCTCCTCGATCAGGTAGGCGAGGTCGGCGATCTCGAGTGCGTTGCCCACGTTCTGCTCGACCAGCAGGACCGCGGTCCCCGCGGCATGGACCTCGCGGATCGCGCGGAACATCGCCTGCACGATCAGCGGCGAGAGGCCCAGCGAAGGCTCGTCGAGCAGCAGCAGTCGCGGCCTCGCCATCAGCGCGCGGCCGATCGCCACCATCTGCTGCTGGCCGCCCGAGAGCGACCCCGCGATCGCGTCGAGCTTGTCGCGCACCGCGGGAAAGAGCGTGCAGACGTAGTCGAGCGAGCGCTCGCGATCCTTGCGCGCGGCGCGGGTGTAGCAGCCGATCTCGAGGTTCTCGCGCACCGTCATGCGGGTGAACAGCCGCCGGCCCTCGGGAACGATGGCGATGCCGGCGCCGCAGTAGCGGTGGGACGGCAGCGACGTCATGTCGGTGCCGTCCATGACGATGCGTCCCGATTTCGCCGGGTGCAATCCTGCGATGGCGTTGATCAGCGTGGTCTTCCCCGCACCGTTGGGGCCGACGACGCAGGCCAGCTTGCGGTCCGGGATCGCGAGCGACACGCCCCAAAGCGCGGGTGCGGCGCCGTACTGGACGCACAGGTCGCGCACCTCAAGCATGGGCGACTCCCAGGTAGGCGACCGCGACATCGCGCCGCGCCATCACTTCGGAAACGTCGCCCTGCGCGAGCACGCGACCCTGATCGAGCACGACGATGCGGTCGGAGAGCGCCGTGACGGCGCGCATCACGTGCTCGACGAACATGATGGTCGTGCCCTGGTCGCGGATGCGGCGGATCAATTCGACCGCTCCGTCGATCTCCGCGGGCGTGAGCCCCGACAGCACCTCGTCGAGCATCAGCAGGCGCGGCCTGGCGGCGAGGGCGCGCGCGAGCTCCAGGAACTTGGTCTGGTGCAGGGTGAGCTCCCCCGGACGCAGCGAGCCGAGCCCGCCGAGGCCGGTGAATTCGAGACAGCGGTCGGCGGCAGCGTCGGCGTCGACGCGGTCGAGTGCCGCGGCGCCGAACATCGCAGTGAGTGCGACGTTGTCCCGCACCGACAGCTGCGCGAAGGGCCGCGGTATCTGGTAGGTGCGCGCGATGCCGGTGCGGGCGATGCGGTGCGCGGGCAGGCCGGCGAGCTCCGCGCCGGCGAACCGCAGGCTCCCCGCGTCGGCGCGGTAATGACCGCTGACGACGTTGATCAGCGTCGATTTTCCCGAGCCGTTGGGACCGAGGATGCCCAGGATCTCGCCTTCGCGCAGGTCGAGGTCGACGCCGTCGAGGGCGCGGATGCCCTTGAACGACTTGCGCAGGTCCCTGATCGCCAGCAGGGTGTCGCCGGCACCTTTCGGCAACGCAGGGCGGCCCGCCTCGGGCATTCCCTGGGATGCGACCGCGCGCGGCGAATCCGCGGCCGTGGCGGTCGGGGGCGGCGCGCCGGACCCGACGCGCTGCGCGCGCCTGCGGATGGCCAGGATGCCGTTGGGCATGAACAGCACGGCTGCGACGAGGATCGCGCCGGTCACCGCCTTGCCCGTCACCGCCTGGTCGGCGGCCGTCGACGCGTAGAGCAGCAGGGTGATCGCCGTCGCCCCCAGCGCCGGCCCGGCCCAGTGGCGTGTCCCGCCCAGCACGCTCATCAGCACGACGGTCAGCGGAACCGTGATGTTGAAGGTGCTGCCCGCGGTGACATAGGACACGAACAGCGCCTGGATGCCGCCGGCCACGCCGGCCAGCGCGCAGGAGATGGCGAAGGCGAGAAGCTTGTAGCGATAAGTCGGCACACCCATCACCTCGGCGGCGTCCTCGTCGTCGTGGATGGCGTAGAGGCCGAGGCCGAGGCGGGACCTGGGAATCGCGTGGGCGACGACCAGCGTGACGACGGCGAGCGCCAGCGCCATCATGTAGAAGCTTCCGGAATCGGAAGGCGCCAGCACCGGAACCGGCACCGCGGACAGGTAGACGCCGGGCCCGCCGTCGATCGGGGTGTTGAGGACGATGGTCGCGAGGACGAACGTGACGGCGAGGGTCAGCAGCGCGAAGAGCTCGCCGCGGACGTTGCGCACCCGGAAGACGACCGCCCCGAGTCCCACCCCAAAGGCGGCGGCGACGATCGCGGCGAGGGGCAGCGTCCACAGGAAAGGCATGCCGTAGCTGCCGGCGAGCACGGCGGTCGTGTAGACGCCGGCGCCGAAGAACGCGCCGTGGCCGAAGGAGAAATACCCCGAGTAGCCGGACAGGATGTTCCAGGACGTGGCGAGCACGATCCAGTGGAACACCAGGTAGAGCAGGGATTCGTAGAAGGCCGGAAGATGAAGGAACGGAATCGTCGCGAGCGCGCCTCCGGCGGCGAGGATCGCGACCAGCGTGCGGTCGGCTTTCAGGATCGCCCCGGCTTCAGCAGCAGCAGCCCGATCAGCAGCGAGAACGAGACGATCGGCGCCCATGAGGGCGAGGCGAAGGCCATCGTGACGGCCTCGCTGACGCCGATGACGATGCCGCCGGCGAGGGGGCCGAGGGCCGAGCCCAGCCCGCCCAGCATCACGGCGGCGAAGACCACGCCGACCCAGGCGTAGATCTGCGAGGGCGTCAGCGTGAACGAGAGCGCCAGGCACACGCCGGCGACGCCGGCGAGCGCTCCGCAGACCCCGGCCAGGATCAGCGCATGCGCACGGCGGTTGATGCCGAATGCCGCGGCGACCGGTGCATCCTCGGCCAGCGCGCGCAGCGCCCGGCCGAGGTTCGTGTAGCGCATGGCCGCCCAGATGCCGAAGGCCAGCAGCAGCGACGCCACGAGCGTCAGGAGCTCGGGCAGCGGGACGAACAGGGCGCCGACCTTGAACGTCTGCCCGGCGTAGACCGACTCGAGCTTGCGGAAGTCGGCCGTCCATTTCCACTGGATGCCGGCCTCGATGATCGCGGTGATGCCGAAGGTCGCGAGCAGCGAATTGAGCGGGGAGACCTCGAAGCGCTCGAGCAGCCACTGCAGGGCCACGCCCAGGACGAAGAACAGCGGAACGATCAGGGCGAGCGTCAGCAGCGGATCCATGCCGCCGACGCTCGCGAGCTGGTAGCAGAGGTAGGCGGCGAGGAACGCGAACGCGAAATGCGCGAGGTTGATGACGTGGAGCAGGCCCCAGGCCAGCCCCACGCCCAACCCCAGCAGCCCGTAGAGGCTGCCGATGAAGATGCCCGACAGCGCGGATTGCGCGAGCAGCGTCCCGCTGGGAAACGTCATTGCACTTTCAGCGTGGCGCCCGGTGCGGCGAACTCCTTCGGATACACGGTGACCCAGTGGCCGTTCTGCACCTGCTTCACCTTCATCAGGTCGTCCCCGTAGTTGTTCGGACCGTCGAAGCGCAGGTTGCCGGTGATCGTCTGGATATGGTGGGTCTTGATCCACGCGGCGATCGCCTTGTCGTCGAGGCTCCCCGCACCGCGCACCCCGGCTTCGAGGATCTGCCATGCCGTGTAGGAGGCGGCTGCCTGCACCTCGACCGTGGGATCGGGGATCCCTGCCTTGGCGGCGCGCTCATGATAGAGCTTGATGAACTCGGCAGCGCCCGGGGCGTTGGTGAAAGGCGGATGCTCCTCGAACAGCGTCACCGACATCGCATCGTTGGCGAGCGGCGACTTGGCCATCGGACCCGGCGCAGGATAGAGGTAGAAGTGCTCGTGCGGCGTGTAGTCGATCTTGTGCATCGCCTCGAGCAGCTGGTTGCCCTCGAGGCCGATGGCGCCCACCCAGAGGAAGTCGGGATTCGCATCCTTGATGCGTGCCGCGATCGGGCCGAAATCGAGGTTGCCGAAGTCCCATTCCAGGAACAGCACTTCCTTGATGCCCATCTTCTTGGCGATCTCGCGGGCGCCCAGCGACATGAAGTGCACGGACGGGAACTTGCTGGTCACGATCGCGATCGTCTTGGGCGGCTTGGGCGATGCGGCGAGCGCCTTCAGCACCGTCGTCGGAACCGTCGTTCCCGGGTCCGGCCCGAGCGACCACGCGGGAAACTGCATGTCGTACTTGGCCATCGACGGAATGCCGAAGGTGTGGTGGATCAGCACCTTGTTGTAGCGCTGTGCCACGCCCATCGCCGACAGGATCGCGCCGGTCGCATAGGGCCCCATCAGGAGGTCGACCTTGTCGGTCGTGATCAGCTGCTCGTAGAGGGTGCGGGCGAGGTCGGGCTTGGACTGGTCGTCCTTGACGATCCATTCGACCGGGCGGCCCAGCAGGCCGCCGCGCTTGTTGAGCTGCTCGACGTAGATCTCGCCGACCACCTTGTGGATCAGGCTGGTCGCGGCCAGCGGGCCGGTCAGGGCGAGCGTGCTGCCGATGCGGATCGGCGGTTGTCCTCCCTGCGCCCATGCGCCGGACGCCAGCGCGAGACCGACGCAAGCGGCGCCGGCCCAGCGGGCCACGCGTGCAATGATGCTCATCGTTCACTCCTCCCAATCGTCGTGTGGTCGTCGGCGGCGCCGTCGACGCGCGGCACCGCCGTGGTAATCGATCCCGGCCGGATTCTCGATCGCCGGCCGGTCGTTCAGGCGGGCACGGCCTCGGGCTGCTCGCGGTTGACGACGAAGTCGTCGGGCACGGCCGGCCCCCAGACGTAGAACGAGTCCTCGGGAGGGTGATCGGCCGCAGGCCAATCGACGTCGACGGGCACGAAATCGATGTCGTACGAATATTCGGCCCAGCTGCCCCACGGGTCCTGGACGTAGTAGAAGTAGTTGGAGCCGAGGACGTGCCGGCCGACGCCCCAGCCCTTCGCGTAGCCCTGCGCACGCATGTACTCGGCGCCCAGGCCGATGTCGTCGATGCTCCCGACATCCCAGCTCGAATGATGCAGTCCCGGTGCGCCGGACTTGGCGAACGCGACCAGGTGGTGCTCGCTCGCATGCGGCGCGTGCATGAACGCGATGATGTCCCCCGAGCGATCGGACAGCCGCAGGCCCAGGACCTCGGAGCAGAACGCGATCTGGCGCGGGACGTCCGGCGTGAACAGCAGCACGTGCGACAGCCGTCGCGGCCGCGCCCTCGGCGCGCCGCTGCGCGACGGCGCCGCGCCCTTGCCGGGCGCGACCGGAGGCGTGACAGTGGGTGTCGCCTTCTCCGAGGGCGAGACCTTGGGCGCGACGACCACCTGCACCGGGGTCCCGTCGGGATCCCGCAGCCAGATCCCCTTGCCGTCCGAGAGCGGGTGCGGATCACAGGCGCCGTGTGCGCGGAGGCGCCGCGCCAGCGGTTCGAAATCCTCTTCGTAGGCGCCGAAGCGGAGGTACTGGAGGCGCTTCGGCTGGCCGTTGGCGTGCACGCTGCCCCAGCAGTGCGGGTGGCCGCGCGCATAGAGGTCGAGGCGGTTGCCGTCGCGGCGGGCGTCGAGCCCGAATGCCGCATAGAAGCGCTCGGCTTCGCCCAGATCGGGAACGCTGAACACGAAGCGGTCGAGCGAGTGAACGCCCAGGGTGTTGGGGCGGCGAGGCGATCGGGCGCTGGTGTCTGCCTGGATGTCCATTGTCGTGGCCGTGCGAAGACCCGAAGTGCGGAATGCACCGGTGGCCCCGCACGATAGCAAAAATATGGACGGCACGGGAGCGGGGCGGGAGACGGGTGGAAGCAGGCCGGGAGCCGGACGGGGATCGCCGTCGGGTGGGCGCCGCTACAATCGGGCTTTGTCCGGGCCGGCCCGCCGATCGGAACCGCATGCTTCCACTGCCGTTGCTCTTCGCAATGCTCGCGCTGACCGTGGTCACCGTGTTCTATCCGCCCGCGGGCCTGGCGCTGGTCGTCGTGGCCGGCATCGCGATCGCGCGTGCGGCCTGGGCGAAATCGCGCGCGCGGGATCGCTAGCATGCCGACCCCGCATGCCGGCGCGACGATTCACGCGGCGGCGCCCCGCAATTCCCTGGCGCTGCGCTACCTCGGCATCCATACCTACCGGGAAAAGGTGCTGTTCATGCGCAGCGACTGCCACATCTGCCGCTCGGTGGGATTCACCGTGCAGTCGCGCGTCCTGGTGGGCCTCGGCGCGCGCAGCCTCGTCGCCACGGTCAACATGGTCGGTCCGGAGCTTCTCGGCAGCGGCGAGGCCGGGCTTTCGGAAGCGGCGTGGGAGGCGCTCGGTGCCCGCGAAGGCGACACCATCGTCGTCTCCCATGCGCCGCCGATCGAGTCGCTCTCCCACCTGCGCGCCAAGGTCTACGGACACCGGCTGGACGACCACGCGATGCGCGAGATCATGGGCGACATCGTCGCGGGCCGCTATTCCGACCTGCACCTCGCGGCTTTCGTCACGGCCTGCGCCGGCGACCGGCTCGATACCGGCGAGACGGTGGCGCTGACCCGCGCGATGATCGACGTGGGGACGCGGCTCACCTGGCCGCAGCCGATGATCATGGACAAGCACTGCGTCGGGGGCCTGCCGGGCAACCGGACGACCCTGATCGTCGTTCCGATCGTCGCCGCGGCCGGCCTGACGATTCCCAAGACCTCCTCGCGTGCCATCACGTCGCCTGCGGGAACCGCCGACACGATGGAAGTGCTGGCGCCGGTGGCGCTCGACAGCGCAGCGATGCGCCGCGTCGTCGAGCGCGAAGGCGGTTGCATCGTCTGGGGCGGATCGGTGGGCCTCAGTCCCGCGGACGACGTCCTGATCAGCGTCGAGCGTCCGCTGGACCTCGACAGCGAAGGACAGCTGGTGGCATCGGTGCTGTCGAAGAAAGCCGCTGCCGGATCGACCCACGTCGTGATCGACATGCCGGTGGGGCCGACCGCCAAGGTCCGCTCGTCCGAGGCCGCCGCGCGCCTGAGCGCCGAGATGCAGCGGGTCGGGCGCGCGATCGGCATCGACGTTCGCGTCCTCGTCACCGACGGCAGCCAGCCGGTGGGCCGCGGAATCGGGCCGGCGCTGGAGGCCAGGGACGTGCTCGCCGTTCTGCGGCGCGATGCGGACGCTCCGGCGGACCTGCGCGCCCGCGCGCTGCGCCTTGCCGGCAGCATCCTCGAATTCTCCGCGGCTGTTGCCCCGGGAACGGGATTGGCGCTCGCGACCGCCATCCTCGACGACGGCCGCGCGTTCGAGCGGTTCAAGGCGATCTGCGCCAGCCAGGGCGGGATGCGCGAGCCACCGCATGCGGCGCATCGGCGCGTGTTCGAGGCGGCTCGCGCGGGGCAGGTCGTCGAAGTCGACAACCGCCGCCTCGCCCGGGGAGCCAAGCTTGCCGGCGCGCCGCAGGCGGCCGCCGCCGGCATCGAGTTCCTGACCCCGGTCGGAACGCGGGTCGAGCGTGGGCAGCCGCTGTTCGTCGTGCACGCGCAGGCGCCCGGCGAACTCGCCTATGCGTTCGACTATCTCGCGGCCCAGCAGGACGTCGTCCGGATCGGAGACGGCGAATGACGCCGGTGATCTTCGCCTTTCCGGCCCAGTCCGGCCTTCCGCAGCGCATCGTCGCCCGTGTCGACGGAACCGCGGGAACGCTGTTCCTGCACCGGTTTCCCGACGGCGAGTCCTACGTGCGGCTGGACACGCCGGTGGACGGCCGCGAAGCCGTGTTCGTCTGTTCGCTCGACAACCCCGACGCCAAGCTCGTGCAGCTGCTCTTCGCCGCCGCTGCGGCCAGGGATCTCGGAGCGACGCGCGTGGGCATCGTCGCGCCCTATCTCGCCTACATGCGCCAGGATGCGCGCTTCAGGCCCGGCGAGGCGATCACCTCGGCGACCATGGGCAAGCTCGTGTCCGGGGTCGCGGACTGGCTGGTCACCGTCGATCCGCACCTGCATCGACACGCGAGCCTCGACGCCGTCTATTCGATTCCATCGACGGTCGTGCCCGCGGCGCCGGCGATCTCGGCCTGGGTTGCCGCCAATGTCGCCAGGCCGCTGCTGGTGGGACCGGACGGCGAGAGCGCGCAATGGGTTGCGCAGGTCGCGACCGCCGCGAACGCGCCGTGGATCGTCCTCGACAAGCGCAGGCATGGCGATCGCGACGTCGAGGTCTCGGCGCCGCAGATCGACCGCTACCGGGACCGGACGCCGGTGCTGATCGACGACATCGTGTCGACTGCGCATACGATGATCGCCGCGGTCGGGCGGCTGCGCGAGGCCGGGCTCGCGGCCCCGGTCTGCATCGGCGTGCACGCGCTGTTCGCGGCCAATGCCTGCGGCGAGCTCGAGGCCGCGGGCGCGGCGCGCGTGGTCACCTGCAACACCGTCGCCCACGCCAGCAACGGCATCGACGTCCATCCCGCCGTCGCCGATGCCGTCGCCGGGATGATCAGAGCCTGACCAGGCCGCGCTTGAGTGCGTGGTGCAGCACCATCCCCAGGACGAACGCCAGCCCGACGTTCCAGATCGTGCAGGCGGCAGTGACCAGCGTGGTGAAGCGGTCGTTCTTGGTCCTGCCGAAATCGCAGGATCCCAGCGCGAGCTGCGCCCCGGTCATGAACAGCACGACGCCGAGGATCGGCGGCGGGAACATGCTGAAGATCGTGGCGACCGAGCGGCTGAAGAACACGGCGATGGCGACGACGATCGTCCCCAGGATGATCAGCGCGCCGCCGGTCCTTGCGCCGAAGCGCACGTGGCCCGCCATTCCACCCGCGCCGTGGCACATGGGGACGCCGCCGAGCAACGGCGCCAGCAGGTTCATGATGCCGGTGGAGACCGCGATCTCGCGCTCGCCGACCGGACGATCGGGAAACAGGCGGTTGTTCTCCTCGGTGATCGCGATGACCGCGTTGCCCAGGGTCAGCGGCACCTGCGGCAGTGCGAGGAACACGGCTCCGACGGCGAAGTCCTTCCAGGTCATGCCGGCCAGCGCGAACGAAGGCAGCCGGGCATCGATGCGGATCGCGGCGAGATCGTCGACGAGCGCCGGATTCCGGATCAGCGCGACGATCGCGCCTGCGGCGAGAAGCAGGAACATCGCCGGAACCCTGCGGTTGGAAAGCAGCAGCAGGGTCGCGGCCAGCGCGGCGCCGCCGACGATCCAGTCCTGCGCCATCATCCGGATGCCGCCCAGCATGAAGCTGAAACCCAGGCCCATGACGATGCCCACGGCGACCGGTCGGCTGATCCAGCGCGCGACGCGATCGGCCGTGCCGCTCGAGCCGAGCGCCAGCCAGATCGCGCCGGTCACCAGTCCCGCGCCGTAGACGGCCGCAGGCGTGATCGTCAGCGACTGCGCAGCCTGGGTGGTGGCCACCGCACCGATCGCCTTCATCGGCTGGACCGGGACCGGCGTGCGGTAGTACAGGCCGGCAGCGATCTTGGCGAGGCCGAAGGCGAGCAGAACGCCATAGGGGTCCATCCCGAGCAGCGAAATGTAGGCCACGACGAAGGGAATCAGCGTTCCCAGGTCGCCGAAGGCGCCTGCCCACTCGAGACGGTCGAAGCGGTTGCGCCGCTGCGAGCCTGCGGCGGCCAGGACGGGATCGGTGTCGGTCACTGCGGCGCTCGATGCATGGTGATCACCGTCCTCGCGTTGCGTTGCGGACGGTACGCTACCAGCAGGCACCGAGCCGGTCGAGCCTTGCCTGCGGGTGGAGCGATCGTCGATCATGGGGGTCGGCCGGGCGTGCAAGCCGAATGAACCGATGAATCCATGATCCGCAGGGGCGTCGTCTGCGCGTTGTCGTCAGCCGTGCTGTTCGGCGTCAGCACGCCGCTCGCCAAGCTGCTGCTGGGCGAGGTCCCGCCGCTGGAACTCGCGGGCCTGCTCTATCTGTCCTCCGGCGCGGGACTCCTGCTGCTGCTGCTCGCCCGCGCGATCGCGGATCCGGGCGCCATGGGAACGCTGCTGCCGCAGCGCCGGGACTGGGGGTGGCTCGGTGCCGCAATCGTGCTCGGCGGCGTGCTCGGGCCCGTCGCGTTGCTGGCCGGCCTGGCGGCGATCCCGGCCTCGAGCGCGTCGCTGCTGCTGAACCTGGAGCCGGTGTTCACCGCCTTGCTCGCCTGGTTCCTGTTCCGCGAGAACTTCGACCGGCGCATCGCGCTCGGCATGGTCGCGATCGTCGCCGGCGGGGTGGTGCTGGCGTGGTCGCCGGCCCCGACGGGAGGGGCGGGGGCGGCGGCCCCGCCCATGGGCGCGATCCTCGTCGCGGCGGCATGCCTTTGCTGGGCGCTGGACAACAACCTGACGCGCAGGGTGTCGGGCAGCGATGCGATGGCGATCGCCACCCTGAAGGGCCTGGTCGCGGGCGCGGTCAACGTCGGCCTTGCGCGACTGCTCGGTCTTTCGATGCCCCCGGTCGCGACCCTGGCCGCCGCGGCCGCAGTCGGCTTCCTCGGCTACGGAGCGAGCCTCGTGCTGTTCGTGCTGGCGCTGCGCGACCTGGGAACGGCGCGCACCGGCGCCTACTTCTCGGTCGCCCCGTTCTTCGGTGCGGCGCTCGCCCTCGCGCTGGCGGCCGAATCGCCCAGCCTGCCGTTGCTGCTGGCCGGGGCGCTGATGGGGCTGGGGGTATGGCTGCACGTCTCCGAAAGGCACGTGCACGAGCACGTCCATGGGCCTCAGGAGCACACGCATCCGCATCGCCACGACGAGCACCACCGGCATGCGCACGATTTTCCGTGGGACGGGCGGGAGCCGCATACCCATCCGCACGTCCACGCGCGGCTCATCCACACCCACCCGCACTACCCCGACCTGCACCATCGGCACCCCCACTGACGACGTGGGGCCCCGGCGCGGACAGGCGCTCAGTTCCAGCGGCCGGAACTTCCCCCGACGCTGTAGCGGCCCGCGCCGAGCATCGCGACGGCCGCGCCGACCAGCAGGTAGAAGGCAGCCAGCTCCTGCCCCCATCCGCCGCCCACGCCCAGCTCGAGCAGCTGGTGGCGGTGGACGAGGTAGATCGCGAACAGCATGCTGATGGTGATGAGGATGCCGCCGATCCGGGTCCACAGGCCGAGGATCACCAGCACGGGGCCGACGACCTCGCCGAGGAACACGAAGTACGCGACGAAATGCGGCAGGCCCGCCTTGCCGACGACGCCCTCGACGAAGCCGAAGTTGCCGCTGAGCTTGGCGTAGCCATGGAACAGCAGCAGCACGCCCAGGGTGAGCCGCAACACCAGCTTGCCGGCATCGTCGGCGGATGCCCTCGCTGTCTGGTTTCCCATCCGGATATCCTTCAAGAGTGAATGATTGAACTCTGCTGCAGTTGGTGCGGAGTCTAGGCGCGATTCGGCGATCGCGAAAGACGCAGCGCAATGCGGGACGCCGACGGCAGCGGGAGTTCACCGGATGGACAAGATTGCGCCGTCGGGATGCCAGTGACGTCCGCGATCGGGTCGCGAATATCCTGCAGCGATCTGATCGCTTCCCCGAAGGGCTGCGTTACGCCCAGACAGGCAACATAATGCCAGTGATGGGCAGCACATTCCGCGCCGCGCAGTGCCACAACCGCAGTCGATCGACGCCGGGAACGCCGTCGTCCGCGGCGGCCCGACAGCACCGGCGTCACCGCGCGTGCCGGGGTTACGGGACGTACCGGGGTTGGAGCACGATCGGGGCTTGCCCACGACCGCGCGGTCGAAGCCGAGACCCGGAACGATGCTTGACGCTCACGGGAACATGCGTAATATAGTTCCTGTCATGCGGCTTCCACGACTGCAATGAGCGATCACCTTGCCCCGCCTGCCGTACCGCCCGGCGCCGTTGCCGGCACCCCGGACGACGGCGCGCTCTCGGCCCCGGGGGCGGATTTCCTGCGCGAGGGCGGGCGCCGGATCCGGACGCTGCGCGAGCAGCGCGGCATGACGCGCAAGGCCCTGGCCAGGGAGTCGGGCGTGTCGGAGCGCTACCTCGGCCAGCTCGAAGCCGGCTCGGGCAATGTCTCGATCCTGCTGCTGCGCCGTATCGCGTCGGCGCTGAACGTCCCGGCGGCGGAGTTCCTGGTTGCCGAAGACCGCAATGCCGTCGAGCGGCGGCTGATCACGCGCTTCCTCGAGCGGCTGCCCGCGCACCGGATCGAGGACGTCGTCTGCCGCCTGATGCGCGATTACGGTCACGACGAAGCGCTGCGCAGGAGACGCGTCGCCCTGGTCGGGCTGCGCGGCGCGGGCAAGACGACGCTGGGCAACCTGCTGGCGAAGGAGCTTTCCGTTCCCTGCGTCGAAGTGAACGAGGCGATCAGGCGCCAGACCGGATTGCCGATCGGCGAGGTCATCTCGCTCTACGGCCAGAGCGGCTACCGGCGCATCGAGCGTCAGGCCCTCGAGCGGGTGATCGGGGATCACGACCGGGCGGTGCTGGTGGCCGGCGGCGGAATCGTCTCCGAGGAGGAGACCTTCAACCTGCTGCTGTCGAACTGCTATACGGTGTGGCTCAAGGCCAGTCCGGAGGAGCACATGGCGCGCGTTCTGGCGCAGGGCGACCTGCGCCCGATGGCAGGAAGCCAGGAAGCGATGGAGGACCTGAAGCGGATCCTGGCGGCACGCGAGCCGCTCTACCGCAGGGCCGACGCCATCGTCGACACCGCGGGCGAGACCCCGCAGGCGAGCCTGCGCAAGCTGGTCGACATCGTCACGGCGTGACGACGAGGAGGAACGGAATGGACACTGCTGCCGCGGTCGAGGCCGATGCGACCACCGCCCCGCCCGTAGATTACCGAACGCATCCGGATCGCTACCGGCACCTGAAGCTCGGCTTCGACGGCCCCGTCGCCACGATCGCGCTCGACATCGACGAGGACGCGGGCATCCGCCCCGGCTACAAGCTGAAGCTCAATTCCTACGACCTGGGTGTCGACATCGAGCTGCACGACGCCGTGCAGCGCATCCGCTTCGAGCATCCCGAGGTGCGCTCGGTCGTCCTGACGAGCGCGAAGGACCGCATCTTCTGCTCGGGCGCGAACATCTTCATGCTCGGCAAGTCGACCCACGCCTGGAAGGTGAACTTCTGCAAGTTCACCAACGAGACCCGCAACGGCATCGAGGATGCAAGCCGGCATTCGGGCCTGAAGTTCATCGCCGCCTGCAACGGAACGACGGCCGGCGGAGGCTACGAGCTGGCGCTCGCCTGCGACGAGATCGTGCTGGTCGACGACCGCTCGTCGGCGGTGAGCCTGCCCGAGGTGCCGCTGCTCGGCGTGTTGCCGGGGACCGGCGGGCTCACCCGCCTGACCGACAAGCGCCGCGTCCGCCACGATCTGGCCGACGTCTTCTGCACGACGATCGAAGGCGTGCGCGGCGCGCGCGCCCGCGACTGGCGCCTGGTCGACGAGGTGGTGAAGCCTGCGGAATTCCGCGATTACGTCGCCCGCCGCGCGCGTGAGCTCGCCGCAGGCAGCGATCGGCCGGAGAGTGCCGGGGGCGTCGCGCTGACCCCGCTCGCCAAGGTGGCCGACGCCTCGGGCCTGCGCTACGAATTCGTCGACGTCCGCATCGACGCAGCGTTGCGGCGGGCGACGATCACCGTCAGGGCGCCCGACAAGGCGCCGCCGCAGGAACTCGGCGGCATCGTCGATGCAGGGGCGAGCTGGTGGCCGCTGCAGATGGCGCGCGAGCTCGACGATGCGATCCTCGACCTTCGCACCAATCACCTCGGCATCGGGACCTGGCTGCTCAAGACCGAAGGCGCGATCGACGCCGTGCTCGCTGCCGATGCCGCGCTGGCGGCGCACCGCGACCACTGGTTCGTGCGCGAGACGCTGGGGATGCTGCGCCGGACGCTCGCGCGCCTCGAGGTCAGCTCCCGCACGATCTTTGCGCTCATCGAGCCGCGCTCGTGCTTCGCGGGCACGCTGCTCGAGCTCGCGCTCGCGGCGGACCGCGCCTACATGCTGGCGCTGCCCGAGGGCGAGGCCGACGCCCCGGCGCTGGTTCTCTCGGCGATCAACTTCGGCGCCTGCCCGCGCGTCGACGGCATGTCGCGGATCGCCGTCCGCTACTACGGGGACGCCGCTTCGATCGCGAGGCTCGCGAGCGAGCGGGGGCGCAGGATCCTCGCCGCCGAGGCCATGGATCTGGGACTGGTGACAGTCGCACCCGACGAGCTCGACTGGAAGGACGAGATACGCATGGCGCTGGAGGAGCGCGCCGCGCTGTCGCCGGATGCGCTGACCGGCATGGAGGCCAGCCTGCGCTTCGGCATGGCCGAGACGATCGAGACCCGCGTGTTCGGGCGCCTGTCGGCCTGGCAGAACTGGATCTTCATCCGGCCCAATGCGGTCGGCGAGCACGGCGCCCTCAAGTGCTTCGGCACCGGGCACAAGGCCCAGTTCGATTGGGAGCGGGTGTGACGGCGACCGCGTCCACGCCTCCGGTTCCCGTCGTCGACCGCAGAGCATCGAGGAGCGATCCATGAGCATCGATTACGGCCAGAAGATCCCCAACAACGTCGATCTCGCGAACGACAGGACATTGCAGCGCGCGCTCGAGCAGTGGCAGCCCGATTTCATCGACTGGTGGCGCGAGCTGGGGCCGGTGGGGTCGCAGAACCACGAGGTCTACCTGCGCACCGCGGTCAGCGTCGATCCCGGCGGCTGGGCGCATTTCGATTACGTGAAGATGCCCGAGTACCGCTGGGGAATCTTCCTCAACGCGCCGACGGCCGACCAGACGATCCATTTCGGCGAGCACAAGGGCGAGGCCGTCTGGAACGAGGTTCCCGGCGAGCACCGCGCCAACCTGCGACGCATCATCGTCGCGCAGGGCGACACCGAGCCGGCCTCGGTCGAGCAGCAGCGCCACCTCGGGCTCACCGCGCCGTCCCAGTACGACCTGCGCAACCTCTACCAGGTGAACGTCGAGGAGGGCCGCCACCTGTGGGCGATGGTCTACCTGCTGCACCGTTACTTCGGCCGCGACGGCCGCGAGGAGGCCGATGCGATGCTGCGTCGCCACTCGGGCGATCCGAACAATCCGCGGATCCTCGGCGCCTTCAACGAAAAGACACCCGACTGGCTGTCGCTGTACATGTTCACCTACTTCACCGACCGCGACGGCAAGTTCCAGCTCTCGGCGCTCGCCGAATCGGGCTTCGAGCCGCTCGCGCGCACGACCCGGTTCATGCTGACCGAGGAAGCGCACCACATGTTCGTCGGGGAATCCGGGGTGTCCCGGACCATCCAGCGGACCTGCGAGGTGATGAAGGCGAGCAACGTGGAGGCCGCCGACCAGGTGCGTGCGCTGGGGGTGATCGACCTCGAGACCATCCAGCGCTACCTCAATTTCCACTACAGCGTCACCATCGACCTCTTCGGCGCCGACCAGTCGTCCAACGCCGCGACTTTCTTCAGCGCGGGCCTCAAGGGACGCTTCGGGGAGACCAAGCTCGGCGACGACCACGTGCTGAAGGACGCCACCTATCCGATCCTCGAGGTCGCCAACGGGCGGATCGTCGAGAAGGAGGTGTCGGCGCTGTCGTCGATCAACGAGCGGCTGCGCGACGACTACATCCGCGATTCGATGGCCGGCGTCGAGCGCTGGAACCGCGTGATCGAGAAGAGCGGCCTGGCGTACCGGCTCCAGGTTCCACACAAGGCCTTCAACCGCAAGATCGGGACCTTCGCCACGGCGCGGGTGTCGCCCGACGGCCGCATCGTCAGCGAGGCCGAGTGGAACGCCAACGTCGGCCATTGGCTGCCCACGGAGGCCGACCGCGCTTTCGTCGCGTCGCTGATGGGGCGCGTCGTCGAGCCCGGCAGGTTCGCCAACTGGATCGCGCCCCCGACGACGGGCATCAACCGCCAGCCGGTGAATTTCGAGTACGTGCGCTTCGGCTGAGCGGCGGCGAGCTCGGCGCGAAGGAGGAGAACGGGGCATGACCGCTGCGAGCGCACCGACGGGCGAGTACGCGCGCCAGCACCTGATCGATCCGGAAGTCTGCATACGCTGCAACACCTGCGAGGCCACCTGTCCGATCAATGCGGTCACGCACGACTCGCGCAACTACGTCGTCAGGTTCGATGTCTGCAATGCCTGCGGCATGTGCATTCCGCCCTGTCCGACGGGTGCGATCGACCACTGGCGCAACGTCCCCAAGTCGTCGCCCTACACGCTGGACGAGCAGCTGGCCTGGGACGCCCTGCCGCCCGCCGTCGAGCTCGACGCGGTGCCCGGCGAGGGCGTGCCCAGCGAGGTCCGCGAGCTGACCGAGGTCGCGACGGCAGGCCAGGGCGGACCCGCGTCGCCGCCGTGGTCGGCGTCGCAGCCCTGCGTCAACCTGTACTCGATCGCCAGGCCCGCGATCGCGACGGTGACCGGCAACTACCGCCTGACCGGGCAGGACGCCTCGGCCGACATCCGCCACATCGTGCTCGACTTCGGGGCGACGGCGTTCCCCGTCCTGGAGGGCCAGACCCTCGGAATCGTTCCGCCGGGGACGCAGGACGATGGGCGACCGCATGCCGTGCGGCTGTATTCGGTCGCGAGCCCGCGTGACGGCGAGCGTCCGCGCCACAACAACGTCGCCTTGACGATCAAGCGGGTGACCGAGGACCACGCAGGCAAGCCCGTCCATGGCGTGGGGTCGAACTACATGTGCGATCTGGCGATCGGCGATCAGGTGAGCGTCGTCGGGCCGTACGGCGCGAGCTTCCTGATGCCCGAACATCCGGGGGCGTCGATCATGATGATCTGCACCGGGACGGGCTCCGCCCCGATGCGCGCGATGACCGAACGCCGGCGGCGACGGCGGGCGATGAACGAGGGCGGGAAGCTGATGCTGTTCTTCGGCGCACGGCGCGAGGACGAGCTGCCCTATTTCGGGCCGCTGATGAAGCTTCCGAAGGATTTCATCGACGTCAACCTCGCGTTCTCGCGGGAGACCGGCCGACCCAAGACCTATGTCCAGGACCTGATCCGCGCGCGTGGCGACGATGTCGTCGGCCTGCTGCAGGACGACGACTGCTACATCTACCTGTGCGGTCTCAAGGGCATGGAGGCGGGGGTGATCGACGCCTTCCGCGACGTCTGCGCGCAGCGCGGGCTCGACTGGGATGCGATGAAGCCCGGGCTGCTCTCCCGGAGTCGCCTGCACATCGAGACCTATTGACGGACCCGGCGACCGGCCCGCCCACGCCGCTGCAGCGCCGGTTGCCTGCTCGCGGCTGCTATGATGGCCCCCGTTCCCCGGGGGCTCCCGCGGGACCCGATCCCTTTCCGCAGATCTCACCATGGCCGGTTTCGACAATCCACGCGAGACGTGGAACGCGCGCTACGCGAGCGCCGACTACCTGTTCGGCGAGGAGCCGAACGCTTTCCTGCGCAAGCAGGCGCGCTGGCTGCGGCCGGGCGGAAAGGTGCTGTGCGTGGCCGATGGCGAAGGCCGCAACAGCGTCTGGCTCGCGGAGCAGGGTTTCGCCGTCACCGCGTTCGATTTCGCGCCCAACGCGGTGGAGAAAGCCCGGGCGCTCGCGAAGCGGCGGGGCGTGCGCGTCGATCACCAGCTGGGCGACATCGAGCACTGGCCGTGGGCCACGGCGCACTACGACGCGATCGCCGCGATCTTCATCCAGTTCCTGCCGCCGGAACGGCGCGAGGGCGTGATCGCCGCGATGAAAGGCGCCGTCGTTCCCGGCGGCGTGTTCCTGCTCCAGGGCTACCGCCCGGAGCAGGTCGACTACGGCACCGGAGGTCCGCCGCGCCGCGAGCACATGTACACGCGCGATTGGGTCGAGAAGCAGTTCGCGGACTGGGACATACGCGTGCTCGAAGCCTACGATGCCGAGGTCCGCGAAGGGCGAGGGCACAGCGGCATGTCGGCGCTGATCGACCTCGTCGCCTTGCGACCCGCGGCAGGCTGATCGGGCGACCTCGCCGGCCGGCAAGGTGCTATAGTCCGCGAACGAACGTTCGTGCCGCGCCGCCGCGTTCGCTGCGGGGCCACGGCCGCCGCTGCCGGCGCCCCCGCCACACCGCGACCGAGCGCCGATGAACGCCACCCCCCCTGCCGCGCCAGCGGCCACTGCAGCCACCACCGCGGTCACCCTCGGCGCCGCCACCGCCCGTCCCGTCCAGGCGCTCAACGACGCGCAAAGACTCGCGGTGCTGCATGGCAGCGATGGCCAGGGGGCGGGACCGCTGCTGGTGATCGCCGGCGCCGGAACCGGCAAGACCAGCACGCTGGCGCACCGCGTCGCGCATCTGGTGGCGGGGGGCGCCGATCCCCGGCGCCTGCTGCTGCTGACCTTCAGCCGACGCGCCGCGGCCGAGCTCGAGCGACGGGTCGGCAAGGTGCTGCAGGCGCAGCTCAAGGGGATCTCCGGCGAACGCCCGCCGGTCTTCGCATGGGCGGGGACCTTCCACAGCGTCGGTGCGCGCCTGCTGCGCGAGTATGCCGAGCGCATCGGGCTGGCCGCCAACTTCACCATCCACGATCGCGGCGATTCGGAGGACCTGATGGGACTGGTGCGCCATGACCACCTCGGGGTCGATCCGCTCAAGGGCCGTTTTCCGGGGGCGGCGACCTGCGTCGCGATCTATTCGCGCAGCGTCAATGCCGAGGCGCCGCTGACCGAGGTCCTGCGAACGGCCCATCCGTGGTGCGCCAACTGGGAGGAGGAGCTGCAGCGCCTGTTCGAGGCCTATGTCGGCGCCAAGCAGGCGCAGCAGGTCCTCGATTTCGACGATCTGCTGCTGTACTGGGCGACGATGATGGGCGTGCCCGAGCTCGCCGCGGAAGTCGGGGCGCGCTTCGACCACGTGCTGGTCGACGAGTACCAGGACACCAACCGCCTCCAGGGATCGATCGTGCGGGCGCTCAAGCCCGACGGTCGCGGCGTGACCGTCGTCGGCGACGATGCGCAGGCGATCTACGGCTTTCGCGCAGCGACCGTGCGCAACATCCTCGATTTCCCCCGGCAGTACGATCCGCCGGCCGACGTGGTCACCCTCACGCGCAACTATCGCTCGACGGCGTCGATCCTCGACGCGTCCAACGCGGTCATTGCGCTGGCCGCCGAGCGCTACGCGAAGAACCTGGTCACCGACCGGTCGGGCGGGGAACGCCCGCGGCTGGTCACCGTCCCCGACGAAATGGCGCAGGCGCAGCACGTCGCCGAAGAGGTGCTGCGCCACCGCGAGAACGGGATTGCGCTCAAGCGGCAGGCGGTCCTGTTCCGCACGTCCAGCCACAGCGCCCTGCTCGAGCTCGAGCTCGCACGGCGCAACGTTCCCTTCGTCAAGTTCGGCGGCCTGCGCTTCCTCGACGCCGCCCACGTCAAGGACGTGCTTTCGCTGTTGCGCTGGATCGAGAATCCGCGCGCGCGCCTCGCGGGCTTCCGGACGCTGCGCCTGTTGCCGGGCGTCGGACCGGCGATCTCCGGCCGCTGGCTCGACGCGCTGGCCGCATCCGGCGACACCCTCGACGCGATGCGCGGCTTCGCGGTTCCCTCCGCCGCGGCACAGGAATGGCCCGGACTGCTGCAGCTGTGCGAGTCGCTGCAGGGCGAGCGCGGCGACTGGCCCGCGGAGATGGATGCGCTGCTCGCGTGGTACGAGCCGCAGCTCGAACGCCTCTACGAGGATGCAGCGATCCGCGCGCCCGATCTCGCCCAGCTGCGCCGCATCGCGTCGACCTTTGCGACGCGCGAGCGCTTCCTCACCGAGCTGACGCTGGATCCGCCCGCGGTGACCTCCGGCGAGGCCGCCGACCCGCTGCTCGACGAGGATTACCTGACGCTGTCGACGATCCACTCGGCCAAGGGCCAGGAGTGGCGGGCGGTGCAGGTGCTGAACTGCGTCGACGGCTGCATTCCCTCCGACATGGCGACCG
>JBLMVY010000052.1:0-2693 GCA_050256935.1 Candidatus Levyibacteriota bacterium
ATGCACGGCCCGCGCCGTGCATCTCGGGCGCACGACCCAGGTATGGGATGCGACGGTGACGCGCAAGGGAGACGAGCGCCCGATCGCGCTGTTTCGCTGCACGCAGATGGTGCTCTACCCCCCGCGCTGACGCGGCCGGCCCGCGCCCAGTAACCGAGGCGCCCGGAACCTTTCGCCGGCCGCCTTCCCCGCCGGCGGCTGCTCGCGCCCCGTTGACCGCGTCAGCCGCATCAGCCGCATCAGCCGCATCAGCCGCATCAGCCGCATCAGCCGAATGGCCGATCGCGCCGGCACGTCCCTCTCGCGCATGATGCAGGCACAAGACGCGGGTGCTTGCGCATGTCGTTTCCGATCGCGGGGGTCCTCGCGGGATTTGCGATCGGCGCCACGGGGCTGCAGACCTGTGCGCGCCTGCCGCCACTGCCATGGCCCGGCGCCTGCCTCGCACTGGGTGCGACCGTCGCGTCGCTCGCCCTGGTCGCCAGGTGCCGGTGTGCCACGCCCGGACGATGGCTCGCGCTGGGGCTGGCGATTCTCGCGGCGGCCGCTCTCGGCTTTTGCTATGCCGCCGGCCGCGCGGAACTGCGCCTCGCCGATGCCTTGCCCGCTGCGTGGGAGGGGCGCGACATTCGCGTCACCGGCGTCGTCGACGACCTGCCTCACGATGGCACGGACGGCGCGCGATTCGCGTTCGCGATCGAGCGTGTGCATACGCCGGGGGCGGTCGTCCCGAGCCGCGTTTCCGTTGCGTGGTTCGCGCCCCGGTCGAAGGACGCCGCTGCGCGCGCGCCACCGCGACCGGTCCGGCCACCCCCGGTGGTTCACGCCGGCGAGCGCTGGACGCTGACGCTGCGGCTCAAGCGCCCGCACGGCAACGTCAACCCGCATGGATTCGACCTCGAAGCCTGGCTGCTCGAGCGCGACCTGCGCGCCACCGGCCATGTGCGCGACGATCCGGGGAATGTCCGCGAGTCCGCTTTCGCCGGCCGGCCCGGCGATCACGTCTCGCGCATGCGCGAGCGGATCCGCGAGCGGATCGACGCCGCGCTCGCCGGCGCGCCGTATCGTGGCGTGCTCGCGGCGCTGGCGATCGGAGACCAGGGCGCGATTGCGCCGGCCCAATGGACGGTGTTCAACCGCACCGGAATCACGCACCTGGTATCGATCTCCGGCCTGCACGTCACCGTCTTCGCGACCCTCGCCGGCGCCTGCGCGCTCGCGCTCGCCCGGCGCAGCACGACGCTGACTTCGCATCTGCCCGCGCGCAAGGTCGCGACCCTGGTCGGCGCATCCGTGGCGGCTGGGTACGTGCTCCTCGCCGGCGCCGAAGTGCCTGCGCTGCGCACGCTGCTGATGCTGGCCGTCGGTGCGGCCGGCCTGTGGCTGGGGCGGCCGGGGACGGCGGCCCTGGTCTGGCTGTGGTCGCTCTGCGCGGTCGTCGCATGGGATCCCTGGGCCGGCCTGTCGCCGGGATTCTGGCTGTCCTTCGGTGCGGTCGGGCTTCTGCTCTACGCGGGCAGCGGACGGCTGCGCGCAGCTGCGGCGCGCGACTGGCGCACGCGCACCGCCTCGATCCTGCGCGAGGGCGCGCAGGCGCAATGGGTGGTGACGGTGGGACTGATTCCGGGGACGCTCGCGCTGTTCCAGCAGGTCTCGATCGCCTCGGTGATCGCCAACGCCATTGCGATTCCGGTGGTCACGATCATGGTCGTGCCGCTGGCGCTGGCCGGCATCGTCGTGCCGCTGGATCTGCCGTGGCAGGTGGCCCACGCGACTCTCGCCGCGCTGATGCACGGGCTCGAGGCGCTCGCCGCATCGCCGCTCGCCGTGTGGTCGTCGCATGCGCCGCGCGAGTGGACGCTCGCGGTCGCCGTCGCGGGGATGCTGTGGCTGTTCGCGCCACGGGGCGTGCCGGGCCGGCCGTTGGGCGCGCTCTGCGCCCTCCCGATGCTGCTGCTTCCCCCGCCCGGCGTCCCGGAGGGCGGGGTGCGCATCGTCGTGCTCGACGTGGGGCAGGGGCTCGCGGTGCTGGTGTCGACCGCAGGCCATTCGCTGCTCTACGACACGGGTCCGCGGTTCAGCGAAAGCGTCGACGCCGGCGGACGGATCATCGCCCCGTTCCTGCGCGCCGCCGGCGTGGCCAGGCTCGACGCCCTGGTCGTGAGCCATGCGGACACCGATCATTCGGGTGGCGCAGTCTCGGTCCTGAAGGCGGTTCCGGTCGCGACGCTGATGTCGTCGCTGCCGGCCGATCATCCAGTGCTTGCCGCGGCGAGCGCTGCAGGAACGGCCATGCGGGCGCCGGCGGTGCCCTGCGTTGCCGGCGACCGATGGGCGTGGGACGGCGTGACCTTCGAGATCCTGCATCCGGCCGCGTCCGCGCATTCCCAGGCTGGGCGCAAGAGCAACGATCTGTCCTGCGTGCTGCGCGTGATCTCCGGTGCGGGCAGCGTGCTGCTGACCGGAGACATCGAGGCCGTGTCGGAAAGCGAGCTGCTCGCGCGCGACGCGGCGGCGCTGCGAGCCGAGGTCCTCGTGATTCCCCACCACGGCTCGCGGACCTCGTCGACCTCCGCGTTCGTCGCAGCGGTCTCGCCGCGCGTCGCCATCGTCGCCGCCGGGTATCGCAATCGCTTCGCGCATCCCCGTCGCGACATCCTGGCGCGATATGCGGCAGCGGGCGCCGGATGCCC
>JBLMVY010000053.1:0-6512 GCA_050256935.1 Candidatus Levyibacteriota bacterium
TGTCCACCAACCTGCTTCCCGCGCTGTACTTGCGCTGGGGCCGGCGGACCGCGGCTGCGCCCAGCTGATCCCATGCGACGGACTGCGCCCTTCACGACGGTCCTGCTGGCCGCAACCCTGGCCGGCTGCGCGAGCTACCAGCCGCTGCCGCTCGACACCCATGCGCGCGCTCCGGTCGATGCGGCGGACATCCGGATCGACGCGGCGACCCTGCCATTGCCGGAACTGCGCCGGCACCGCTTCGATCCGGCCGACGGCCTCGACATGACGGAGGTCGCGACCCTCGCCGTGGCCAACAACCCGCAGCTGCGACTCGCCCGCGACGAGCGCGGCATCGCGCAAGCGCAGGCATTCGCCGCCGGCCTGCTGCCCGACCCGATCCTCGACGTGTCGCAGGAGTTCCCTTTCAGCGGCCCCGACGTCACCCGCGCGTTCGATCTTCACCTGTCCTACGACGTCCGCGCGCTTTTGACCCACTCGGTGACCGTCGATGCCGCGCAGGCCCATGCGCGCCGGATCGACCTCGAGCTGCTGTGGCAGGAGTGGCAGGTCGTCGGCAAGGCGCGCCAACTGTTCATTCGCGATCGCTTCGAGTCGCAGGCGCTGGCGTTGCTCGAACGGGAACGCGACCTCCTCGTCCAGCGTCACGCCGCGATGGAGGACGCCGATCGCCGCGGCGACGTCAGCCTTGCGGCACTCGCGACCGACATGGTTGCGCTGCAGGACGTCGAGCGGCAGCTCGACGTCCTGCAGCGCAAGCGCCTCGCCACCGATCAGCGTCTGAATGCGCTGCTCGGACTGTCGGCGCGCGCAAAGCTTGAGCTCGTCGGCACCACCCGACTCGTCCCTCGCGACGCGCAAGCGGTCGACCGCAATCTGGCCGCGCTGCCCCGGCGCCGGCCGGACCTCCTGGCGCTCGAAGCCGGGTACCGCAGCGAGGACGCACGCTACCGCAAGGCGATCCTCGAGCAGTTTCCGGCCATCGACGTCGGGTTCCTGCGCTCGCGCGACAGCGGTGGAACGAATGCCCGGGGCTTCGGGCTGTCGCTCACGCTGCCGCTGTTCGACCGCAACCGCGGCAGGATCGCCGTCGAGCAGGCGACGCGGCAGCGCCTGCACGACGAATACGCCATCCGCCTCGAGCACGCCCGCGCCGGCGTCCGGCGGATCCTGCAGGACCGGACGATCCTGCGCGCCCGGCGCGCCGAGATCGACAGCGCCCTGCTGCTCGCGCGGCAAACCCTGGCCGCGGCCCGCCCGGCGCAGGCGCGGGGCGACATGTCGCAAGCGGATTACGTTCGGCTCGAGCAGGCGGCGCTCGACCGGCGCCTCGAACGACTCGGCATCGATCGCAGGCTGCAGGAGCAGACGGCGGCGCTGCGCACGCTGCTCGGGGAACCGCGGTCGCAACCCCACCAGCCTGGGCATCGGTGAACCTGCCCGCATCGCCCGCGGCGGCGCAGGTCATCGGGTCCGGCAGCAGCGCCCCGGCGGAATCCGCCGCGAACGGCCGGACGACGTCCAGCCGTTTGCGCCATGCGCGCACACGCCCCCTTGCTTTGTCGGCGATTCGCGTCCGCTCGGCTGGTCGTGCCGTTCCGTTCCCCGATCAGGGCTGCACCGCCTTCCGCGCGATCTCGGCGAGCCACGCGCCGGCTTCCCGGAACGGTGTACCGGAGCGCTCGGCGCGACAGCGTATGTAGGCGCCTTCGATGGCGGTCAGCACCAGGCCCGCAAAGGACTTGGTGCGGCGGCGGTCCCCGAAGTCGAAATGCCGCGCGATCAGCGCGTTCCAGTCGGCGAGCGCTGCGGCCAGGACCGCGCGCAGCCCCTCCATGTCGGGTTCGAGGTCGAGGGTGACCGTGCCCACGGCGCAGCTCCGCCGAAAGTCGCCTTCCGCGACGCGCCTTGCAAAAGCGCCGAAGAGGGCCTTCAGCTTGTCGTCGGGACGGCGCCGTGTCGCGAGCGCCCGATCGATGAAAGCCATGACGCGACCGGAGTAGACCTCCAGCGCCTCGGTCGCGATCTGGGTCTTGCCCGCGGGAAACCGGTGATACACCGACCCCTTGGGCGCACCGCTCTCGCGAACGATTTCGTTGATCCCGGCCCCTGACAGTCCGGACGCGCGCATCAGCTCGATCGCCGCCTCGATCATGCGGTCGCGGCTGTTCAGTTCTGCAGGTTGGCTCATCTTGACTTCACGAGTAGACCAGTCTATATAATACATCCTCACGATTCCGACTGGAGAATCCGATGAACGACCGGACATCGGGTTTGTCGATGGACGTCGAAGCCGCGGAATGGCAGCAGCGGGTCGACCTGGCGGCGTGCTACCGGCTGGTGGCGATGTTCGGGTGGGACGACCTGATCTTCACCCACATATCGGCGCGCGTCCCCGGTCCCGCACATCACTTCCTGATCAACCCCTACGGGATGATGTTCAGCGAAGTCACGGCGTCGAGCCTGGTGAAGGTCGACCTCGATGGACGCAAGGTCGGCGACAGCCCGTACGACATCAATCCCGCCGGATTCACGATCCACAGCGCGATCCATGCGGCGCGCGAGGACGCGAACTTCGTGATCCACCTTCACAGCATCAACGGGACCGCGGTCTCCGCGCAGGCGTCAGGCGTGCTTCCCCTGTCCCAGCACTCGATCATCGTCCTGTCGTCGCTCGCCTACCACGACTACGAAGGCCTCGCTCTGAACGACGACGAGAAGCCGAGGCTCGTGCGCGACCTCGGCGACCGACGCTTCCTGATGCTTCGCAACCACGGCCTGCTCACCGTGGGCCGGTCGGCGGCCGAGGCCTTTGTCGCGATGTATTTCTTCGAGACCGCCTGCATGATCCAGGTGCGCTCGATGGCGGGCGGTTCACCGCTGAGGCACATCGACGCCTCGATTGTCGAGGGCGCGCAGGCACAATGGGAGAGCGTGACCCATGGCACCGGCGGGGGACTTGCCTGGCCCGCGCTGCTGCGCAAGGTCGAGCGTGCGGATCCCGGATTTCGGGCCTAGGCGCGGGCGCGGCACGAGACCCGGACGCGGGCCCGCTGCACGAATCCGCAGCCGCAGCGGCGTTCCGCCGGCGGCCTACTTGCGGTCGCAGTGCTTGTCCTGGACGAGCTGCATCAGACGCTGCAGACGTGCATCGGACTGGAGCTGCCGGCCCTGTGCGGCGACCGCTCCGGTCGTGGCGGCGAGCTTGTCGTAGACCGGCTTGTCCTCGGCAAGCGAGCGCCGCGTCACTTCGTCCTGATAAGCCATCTCGGCCTGCCCGACTGCCCGGCTCGCGACGCCGGTGGGATCGGCGGTCGCCGCGGTCGCCGCCACCGTCAGCGCGGCGGCTCCGGGCATCGCCTCGGCGGCGCGCTGTTGGCCACGCTCGACGGCCGCGTTCGCCGCCTGCCCGGCGGCCATGGCGCCGGGCATCATCCGCTGTGCGTAGGGCGCGAGCTCTGCGGCGATCTGCTCGCAGGTCATCGCCGCGTCGCCGGGCTTTGCGCCCGGCGGATCTTCGGCCGCAGCGCTGACCGCCCAGAACATTGCCGCAATCGCCGCCGCCAGCATCGGTTGTCCTGTCGACATGGCCGTGCCTCCCTGCCGAATGAACGCGGACAGACGCCACCCGTCGGCAAAGCATCGTCCTCGAGATGAACGGGTGTCAAGGCCCGCGGGGCCGATCTCGATGCGGCCGACGTCTCGAGCCACTGTGTCCCGCAAGCAACAGAGGGAGGCGGCGCGCGGCGCGCATGCCGCCACGGCTGGTGACGCGGCAAGTCAAATTGTATGCTACGAGCCGACGTACTCCTTGGAATCCGAACGTGTCGATCTACAGTGAAAAGAAGCGGTGGAGTGATTTGTACGATGTCGTGGAGCCGGTCGCCCGACAGACGCCGGCCGTCGCGGCACCCGTGCCGAACGCGGTGCCGGCAACCGACTGGTCGAGCATGCGCAAGGCGCAACCCGCCGACTACCTGCTGCCGCAAAGCGACAAGTGGTTCCACGCGCTCCCGCCCGAGCTCTCGCCCCACGCCCTGGCGACGCGTTTCCCGCGCATCGTCAACCTCATCGCCTCGCACTGGGACGATCGGCAGGGTGCGCCCAAGGTGTTCGAGGAATTGCTCGTCGACCGACGCGGCGGACGCACCGGGTTCCCGCCAGCGGTGCGGCACGACCTGTTGCGGCTGCGGGAGTTCTGGTACGGCAGCGGCGCCGCGCTGCGCTGATCCCGACCATTCGCCCGGCCTCGCGGGTGTGCAGCGCCGGCGCATCGAAGCCGTGAGCGTCCGCGGCTGCCGAGCGAGGCAGCGGCTTCACCAGGCTCGTTTCCGGCCGGCACCCGCGCCTACCCGGGCTTGGCCGCCTGCAGTTCCCGGAGACCGGGCATGTCGTTGCCGTGGATGCTCGACGGCGCCGAATAGTTGCCCTTGGCGAACTGCTCATCGATATGACGCAGGTGCATCCGGATCAGGTCGACCTGGCGCAGGTCGCCGGGATTCCTGACCACGACCCGCTGCACGCCCCCATCCGGCGTCTTGGTGAAGATGTGGGTGGTGGCCTTCAAGTCGAAGGGCATCACCTCTGCCCCACGCATCGAGACTTCGTCCTGACGGGCGGCATAGGCGGTGGCCGATGCCAATGGAGCGCCGAGCGCAAATGCGCTGCAGCAGGCTGCCAAGACTGCGATGAAACTCGGCCGCACGATGGACCTTTCCTTTCGGGACGCGCCGTTGCGATTGGAAAATCGGGGAGGAGCTCCTGCCGCGATTCGATCAGACGACGTGCGCCGGCGCGAGCGCGCACGGCGCCGCCGCCGTCGCAGTCTCGATCTGAACCGTGGCGTGGCCGATGGCGAACCGCTGCTCCAGCGCTTGCGCGGCGTCGGCCAGGAATTCGTCACCTGGATGGCCGCCGGGCATGACCAGGTGCGCGGTCAACGCCGTGTCCGTGGTGCTCATGCCCCAGATGTGCAGGTCGTGCACTTCGCTCACGCCCGGCAACTCGGCGAGGAACCGATGCACCGCCTCCGCATCGACACCCTCCGGAACGGCGTGCAGGGCGAGCCCGACGGATTCCCGAAGCAGTCCCCACGTCCCCAGCAGGATGACCACGGAGATCGCGAGGCTCACGACGGGATCGAGCCACAGCCAGCCCGTGTACAGCATGGCGATCCCGGCGACGACCACCGCCAGCGAGACCGCCGCGTCGGCCGCCATGTGCAGGTAGGCGCCGCGGATGTTGAGGTCCTTCTTGCGATCGCGCATGAACAGGACAGCGGTCGCGGTGTTGACGACGACGCCCGTCAGGGCGACCCAGATGACGACCCCACCCTCCACGGCTGCAGGCTCGCTCATCCGCCGAATCGCTTCCCAGGCGACGGCGCCGACTGCCAGCAGCAGCAGCATCGCGTTGCCGAGCGCCGCGAGGATCGTCGTCCCGCGCAGGCCGTAGGTGAATTTGCGCGATGGGCTGCGGGTGGCCAGCGTCGCCGCGCCCCATGCCAGGAGCAGCCCGAGCACGTCGCCGAAGTTGTGCCCGGCATCCGCGAGCAGGGCCAGGGAATTGGCCACGAGGCCGTACACCAGCTCGACGACGACGAACCCCAGATTGAGCGTGACGCCGATGGCAAAGGCGCGGCCGTTGCCGGGCAGGTCGTGCGCATGTGAATGGCCATGCCCACGACCGTGTCCGGCCTCATGGTCGTGGTCGGCGTTGCGAGCGGCGTCGGCCATGCTTCAGCGGAGGTTGCCGGTGTGTCCCAGCGAGTAGCGCCCCGGCAGCGGCCATACCGTCATCCCGTGCGGCTCCGCGCCGACCTTGACCTTGACGACCGCGCCCGACGTCGTGTCGATCCGGTAGACGACATCGTCGTAGCGCCCGGAGAGCCACAGCCACTTTCCATCGGCGCTGACATTGCCCATGTCCGGGCTGCCGCCCCCCGGAATCGGCCATTCCGCGACGATCCTGTCCGTTGCGAAGTCGATGACCGTGACACGCCCGGCACCCGCCTGTCGGCCATGGATCTGGTGGGTCCCGCGATTGGAGACATACAGCAGCTTTCCGTCGCGGCTCGGGTACAGGCCGTGGGCGCCGAGCCCGGTGGCAATGAAGCCGACTTCCTGCAGCGCGTCGCCGTCGACGATGTGCACGCCGTCGGCGTGCATGTCGGCGACGTAGAACCGCTTGCCATCCGGCGAGATCCGGATGTCCTGCGGCATGCCTTTGCGCGACGTGCAGATCTCGACCGCCGACGGATCGAAGGCGGCGCCCTTGACGGGCTCCTTGTAGCGGGTCTTGGGCATCGGGAGCGTCAGGTAGCCCACGACCTTGCGCTGAACCAGATCGATCTTGGCGAGAGCGCCGTCGAACTCGCAGGTGAACAGCGCATAGCGACCGTCGATCGAGAAATCGGCGTGGTTGATGCCTTCGCAGTTCGGAACGTCGATCGAGTACTGGAGTGCCATCGTGTGCGGATCGCGGAAATCGAGGCGCCTGCGCGCCTCGGCGAC
>JBLMVY010000054.1:0-2780 GCA_050256935.1 Candidatus Levyibacteriota bacterium
CGGCCGCGCGACGTGCGCTGGAGGAAGCCCTGCTGGATCAGGAACGGCTCGAGCACGTCCTCGATCGTCTCGCGCTCCTCCCCGATCGCCGCGGCGAGGTTGTCGACGCCGACGGGTCCGCCGCCGAACTTGTCGAGGACCGCCGAGAGCAGCTTGCGGTCCATGACGTCGAGCCCGGAAGCGTCGACGTCGAGCATCGACAGCGCGGCGTCGGCGACCTCGCGCGACACGTCGCCCCCGGCGCGGACTTCGGCGAAGTCGCGCACGCGGCGCAGCAGGCGATTGGCGATCCGCGGCGTCCCGCGCGAGCGCTGCGCGATCTCCAGCGCCCCTTCCGGGTCGACCGCGACCGACAGCAGCTGGGCCGAGCGCGCGACGATCCTCGTCAGCTCGGGGGCCGAGTAGAACTCCAGCCGGGCGACGATGCCGAAGCGGTCGCGCAGCGGATTGGTCAGCATGCCCGCGCGGGTCGTCGCACCGACCAGGGTGAACGGCGGCAGGTCGATCTTCACGCTGCGGGCCGCAGGTCCCTCGCCGATCATGATGTCGATCTGGAAATCCTCGAGGGCAGGGTAGAGGATCTCCTCGACGACCGGGGACAGCCGGTGGATCTCGTCGATGAACAGCACGTCGCGCGGCTCGAGATTGGTGAGGATCGCGGCGAGATCGCCCGGTCGCTCGAGCACCGGCCCGGAGGTCTGCCGGAGATTGACGCCGAGCTCGTGGGCGAGGATGTGCGAGAGCGTGGTCTTGCCGAGCCCCGGGGGGCCGAACAGCAGCACGTGGTCGAGCGCCTCGCCGCGCCGCCTCGCCGCCTCGATGAAGATCGACAGCTGGTCGCGGATCTTCTCCTGCCCGACGTATTCGGCCAGCCGTCGCGGGCGCAGCGCCCGCTCGAGCGCGTCCTCCTGCGCTCCGGCGCTCGCGCCTTCGACGATGCGCGTCAGCGCGTCGTTCTCGATCGCCATCGGGGCCTCATCCCTTCGCCAGCAGCTTCAGCGCCTGCTTGATGCCATCGGCCACCGCCACACCCTCGGGGAGCTGCCTGACCGCCGCGACCGCTTCGCGCTCGCTGTAGCCGAGCGCCAGCAGTGCGTTCATGATATCCGACGTGCTCGGCGCTGCGCGCTCGATTCCCGGCGCCTGGACGAGCTCCGCGCCGAGCTTGTCCTTCAGCTCCAGCATCAGGCGCTCGGCGGTCTTCCTGCCGATTCCCGGGACCCGGGTCAGCCGTCCGGTCTCCTGCAGCGTCACCGCCTGGGCGAGCTCGGCGACCGACAGCCCCGACAGCACCGACAGCGCGATCTTGGCCCCGATGCCCGTCACCTTGAGCAGCTGGCGAAACGCGCGGCGCTCGCCCTCGGTGCCGAAGCCGTAGAGCAGATGGGCGTCCTCGCGCACGACCAGATGGGTGTACAGCGCGATCCGCTCGCCGTTGGCCGGCAGGTTGTAGTAGGTGCTCATCGGCACGTCGACCTCGTAGGCGACGCCCTGCACGTCGAGCAGCAGTTGCGGCGGATTCTTCTCGAGGAGGATGCCGGAGAGGCGGCCGATCATGGCGTGGAATTCTACAGGGACAGCAGGCGCCCGCCGCGCACGCGGTAGCCGCGCCTGGCGAGGGTGCCGATCCCGGTCGATGCATGCGCGTGGCAGATCGCGGCCGCCAGCGCGTCGGCGGCGTCCGCCGCGGGCGTGCCGGGCAGCAGCAGCAGGCGCTTGACCATCGCCTGCACCTGCGTCTTCTGTGCGCGGCCGGCGCCGACCACCGCCTGCTTCACCTGGCCCGCGGTGTATTCGGTCACCGGCAGCCCGGCGAGCACCGCGGCGGCGATCGCGGCGCCGCGCGCCTGGCCGAGCAGCAGCGTCGAGTTCGGGTTGACGTTGACGAACACCTTCTCGACGGCGACCTCGGTCGGCCTCGCCTCGGCGATCACGTGCGCGAGGTCGCGGGCGATGACGCCCAGGCGCGTCGGCAGGCTGGTCCCGGTCGCGCGGATGCAGCCGCTGGTGACGTAGACGAGCTTGCCGGCGGTCGCGTCGAGGATGCCGAACCCGGTCACCCGCAGGCCGGGGTCGATGCCCAGGATGCGGCGCGTTGGACGCGGCGCGTCGCCGCCGGCCGGTTGCGCGGCGGGACCCTGCCGGATGCCGGTCCGCATCACGCCGGGCGGGCGAGCGTCACGGCTGCCGCGTCACTGCTGATCGACGATCACGGCCGACGTGTAGACGTCCTGCACGTCGTCGATGGTCTCGAGGGCGTCGAGGAGCTTCTGCATCTTCTGCCCGTCCTCGCCGGAGAGCTCGACCTCGTTCTGCGGCTGCATCACGACCTCGGCGAGCTCGGGCTTCAATCCGGCCTTCGCCAGCGCCTCCTTGACCGCGATGAAATCGTAGGGACCGGTCGTGACCTCGATGCTGCCGTCGTCGCTGGTCTGCACGTCCTCGGCGCCGGCCTCGATCGCGGCCTCCATCACCTTGTTCTCGTCGGTTCCCGGCGCGAACACGATCTGCCCGCAATGCTTGAACATGAACGCGACCGAGCCGTCGGTGCCAAGGTTGCCGCCGTGCTTGGAGAACGCGTGGCGGACGTCGGCGACGGTGCGGGTGCGGTTGTCGGTCATGCAGTCGACGATGACCGCCGCACCGCCGATGCCGTAGCCCTCGTAGCGGATCTCCTCGTAATTGACGCCCTCGAGGCCGCCCGAGCCGCGCTTGATCGCGCGCTCGATCGTGTCCTTCGGCATGTTCTGGTCCATCGCCTTGTCCATGGCGAGGCGCAG
>JBLMVY010000055.1:0-18622 GCA_050256935.1 Candidatus Levyibacteriota bacterium
ACCTGCGCGAAGGCGCGCATCATTCCGGCAACTGGGGCGGCCTGCTCGCCAATCCCGGAACGATCCTCGCGAACGCCATCGCGTCGATGGTCGACGGCCGCGGCCGCATCCGCGTCGACGCGCTGCGCCCGCCGCCGATTCCCGATGCGCTGCGCGATGCCCTGGCCGGGATCGAGCCGGGCGAACCCGGCGGCCCGGCGATCGATCGCGACTGGGGCGAGCCGGGGCTTTCACCCGCGGAGCGGGTGTTCGGCTGGAACGCCCTCGAGGTGCTGGCGTTTCGCACCGGCAATCCCGAGCATCCGGTCAACGCGATACCGCCGCGGGCGAGCGCACATCTGCAGCTCCGCTTCGTCGCCGGCTGCGATCACACGACCTTCATCCCGGCGATCCGCGCGCACCTCGATGCCGGCGGCTATCGCGGCGTGCAGGTGGCGCCTGCACGATCCGAGGTGATGCGGGCGACCCGCCTCGACCCCGGGCATCCGTGGGTGCGCCGCGTCGCCGCATCGATCGCGCAGACGACCGGCGTGCGCCCGGTCGTCCTTCCCAATCTGGGCGGCTCGCTGCCCAACGACTGTTTCGCCGAGGCGCTGTCCCTGCCGACGGTGTGGATACCGCATTCGTATCCGGCGTGCTCGCAGCATGCGCCCGACGAGCACCTGCTGGGACCGGTAGCGCGGCAGGGCCTCGCGATCATGACCGGCCTGTTCTTCGATCTCGGTGACTCCGCGGGCGCGGAGTAGACTCGAATCCTCGGACGGCAACCACCCGACCGCGGCCCACGAGGCGGCGGCGAGGGACCACAACGCGCCGACAGGGCGCTGCGTCAGGAGGATGGATGAACGACATCGCACAGGACGTCCGCGCGCGCCGCGTGGACGAAGTGGCCGGACTGGTCGCGACCCGTATCGCACCCGACCTGCGCGGCACCCTGCAGGAGTTCGTGCTGCGCTACTACGCGCAGGTCGACACCGAGGACCTCGAAGAGCGGCAATCGGCGGACCTCTACGGCGCCGCGCTGTCGCACTGGAATTTCGCGCGCAGGCGCGAGCCGGGACAGGCGCGCGTCCGCGTCTTCAATCCCACGGTCGAGGAACACGGGTGGCAATCGCGGCACACCCTCGTCGAGATCGTCAACGACGACATGCCTTTCCTCGTCGATTCGGTGGTGATGGAGATCAACCGTCACGGGCTGACGCTGCACCTGATCATCCATCCGATCGTCGGCGTCGTCCGCGCGGCCGACGGCACCCTGACCGGGCTCTCCCCGGACGACGGGCCGGCGCGCCAGCTCGAGTCGTTCATCCACCTCGAGATCGACCGGACGGTCGAGGCGGACGCCCTCGAAGGACTCGCCGCCGACATCGCGCGCGTGCTGCAGGACGTGCGCGCCGCGGTGACGGACTGGAGACCGATGCAGCAGAAGGCCCGTGCCATCGCCGCCGACATTGCGGGCGCGCCTCCGCCGCTGTCCCCCGACCAGCTCACCGACGGTGCCGCCTTCCTCGAGTGGCTCGCCGCCGATCACTTCACCTTCCTGGGCTACCGCTGCCACGACCTCGTGCGCATCGAGGGCCAGGACGCATTGCACATCGTCGCCGGAACGGGGCTCGGCCTTTTGCGCGACACGCCCGGCAAGGACATCGCGGGGAGCTTCGCCGCCCTGCCGCCCGAGGTGCGGGCCTACGCGCGCCGGCCGGAACTGCTGGTCATCACCAAGTCGACGTCGCGGTCGACCGTGCATCGTCCCGGCTACCTCGACTACATCGCGGTCAAGCGTTTCGACGCGGCGGGCCGGGTGTGCGGCGAGCACCGCTTCCTGGGCCTGTTCACCCACCTCGCCTACAGCGCGAGCCCGGCGGCGATCCCGCTGCTGCGCCACAAGACCGCGAACGTCATCCGCCGCGCCGACCTGCCGCCCGGAGGGCACGCGGAAAAGAACCTGATCAACATCCTCGACAGCTATCCGCGTGACGAGCTCTTCCAGACGCCGGAGGACGAGCTGCTGCAGACCGCGATCGGGATCCTGCACCTCGCCGATCGTCAACGCCTGCGACTGTTCGTCCGCCGCGACCCCTTCGAGCGCTTCGTCACCTGCCTGATCTTCGCGCCGCGCGAGAACTACGCGACCGACGTGCGGCAGAAATGGCAGGCGCTGCTGCTGGCGGCGTTCAACGGCCAGACCTCCGATTTCAACGTCAACCTGTCGGAGTCGGCGCTGGCGCGCGTGCTGATCACCGTGCGCACCACGCCGGGCCGCGTGCCGCAGGTGGATGTCCGCTCGCTCGAGGCCCGGCTCGCCGGCGCGGCGCGGCGCTGGGCCGACGACCTGCGCGGCGCGCTGATCGATGCGCTGGGCGAGGCGCGCGGCAGCGCGCTGTCCCACCGCTACGCCGCCGCCTTCCCCGCCGGTTACCGCGAGGACGCGAGCGCGCGCACCGCGGTGCCGGACATCGAGACCATGGACCGCCTGACCGCGGCCGCGCCGCTGGCGATGTCGCTGTACCGCCCGCTCGAGGCGCCGCCGAACGTGCTGCGGTTCAAGCTCTTCCGCCTCGGCGCCCCGGTCGCCCTGTCGGACAGCCTGCCGATGCTCGAGCGGATGGGCATGCGGGTCCTCGACGAGCGCCCCTGTCGCGTGATGCCGCAGAACAGCGCGCCGATCTGGATCCATGACCTCGGCATGATCTCGTCGCAAGTCGACGCGGAGCCCGACGTCGAGGCCCTGCACGAAGTCTTCGAGGACGCGTTCGCCCGCGTGTTCCGCGGCGAGGTGGAGAGCGACGATTTCAATCGCCTGGTCGCCGCCGCCAGGCTGCCCGCCACCGACGTGACCATCCTGCGCGCCTACGCGAAATACCTGCGCCAGATCGGATTCGCGCTTTCGCAGCCGTTCATCGAGGCGACGCTCGCCGCGCATCCGGACATCGCATCGCAGCTCGTCGACCTCTTCAAGCTCCGCTTCGATCCCGACGCCGGGGCCGATGCAGAGAACCGGGCGAGCGAGCGGATCCGCGCGATCGAGCAGTCGCTGGACGGCGTGGCCAACCTGTCCGAGGACCGCGTGCTGCGCGAATACCTCGCGCTGATCCTCGCGACGACACGCACCAATTTCTGGTGTCGGGATGCGAGCGGAGCGCGCAGGGGGTTCCTGTCGTTCAAGTTCGATCCCGCGAAGGTCCCGGGCCTGCCCGAACCCAGGCCGATGTTCGAGATCTTCGTCTACTCGACGCGCTTCGAGGGCGTGCACCTGCGTGGAGGCAGGGTCGCGCGCGGCGGACTGCGCTGGTCGGACCGGCCGGAGGATTTCCGCACCGAGGTGCTGGGGCTCGTCAAGGCGCAGATGGTGAAGAACACGGTCATCGTTCCGGTGGGATCCAAGGGCGGGTTCGTGCTCAAGCGCGCGCCCTCGCCCGCCGACCGCGACGCCTACCTGAAGGAAGGGATCGCCTGCTACCAGGATTACCTGCGCGGCCTGCTCGACATCACCGACAACCGCGTCGCCGGCGCCATCGTGCCGCCTGCCCGCGTACGGCGCCACGATGACGACGATCCCTACCTGGTCGTCGCCGCCGACAAGGGCACGGCGACGTTCTCCGATTACGCGAACGGCATCAGCCGCGAGTACGGCTTCTGGCTGGGCGACGCGTTCGCCTCGGGCGGGTCGGCCGGCTACGACCACAAGGCGATGGGCATCACCGCTCGCGGCGCCTGGGAATCGGCGAAGCGGCATTTCCGCGAGATGGGTGTGGACACCCAGGCCACCGACTTCACCGTCGTGGGCATCGGCGACATGTCGGGCGACGTGTTCGGCAACGGAATGCTGCTGTCGCGCCACATCCGGCTGGTCGCGGCGTTCGACCACCGGCACATCTTTCTCGATCCGGATCCGGATGCGGCACGGTCTTTCGCCGAGCGCGAGCGGCTGTTCCGGCTGCCACGCTCGTCCTGGGCCGACTACACCGCGGAGCTGATCTCGCCCGGCGGCGGCGTGCATCCACGGAGCGCCAAGTCGATCGCGATCACGCCCGAGGTTGCGAAGGCGCTGGCGATCGACGCCAAGGCGATGACGCCGGCCGAGCTCGTGAACGCGATCCTCAAGGCGCCGGTCGACCTGCTCTACAACGGCGGCATCGGCACCTGGGTCAAGGCCTCGAGCGAGTCGCATTCCCAGGTCGGCGATCGCGCCAACGACGCGTTGCGCGTCGACGGCCGCGAGCTGCGCTGCAAGGTCGTCGTCGAAGGCGGCAACCTCGGCTGCACGCAGCTCGGCCGGATCGAATACGCGCGGGGCGGCGGCCGGATCTACACCGATGCGATCGACAACTCGGCGGGGGTGGACACGTCGGACCACGAGGTCAACATCAAGATCCTGCTGGGGCTGGCCGTGTCCGACGGCGAGCTGACCGAGAAGCAGCGCGACAGCCTGCTCGCGGACATGACCGACGAGGTCGCGGCGCTGGTTCTGCGCGACAACTATTTCCAGACCCAGGCGCTGTCGGCGATGAATCGCATCGCACCGCAGCTCCTCGATGCGCAGCAGCGCTTCATCGCGTTCCTGGAGAAGAGCGGCAAGCTGAACCGCAGGATCGAATACCTGCCGGACGACGACGAAATCGCGGCGCGACGGGCCAGTGGAGGCGGCCTCGCCACACCCGAGGGGGCGGTGCTGCTCGCCTACAGCAAGATCTGGCTCTACGACGAGCTCGTCGCCTCGGAGCTGCCCGACGACCCGTGGGTCGCGACTGCGCTCATCCGCTACTTCCCGGCCGCGCTGCGGCAGCGCCATGCTGCCTACATGCCGCGGCATCCGCTGAAGCGGGAGATCATCGCGACCCACGTCGTCAACAGCATGCTGAACCGCGTGGGCAGCACCTTCGTGCACCGCCTGATGGAGACGACGGGAGCGCGTCCGCACGAGATCGTGCGCGGGTACCTGCTGACCCGCGAGGTCTTCGGCTTCCCTGCGCTGTGGCAGGAGATCGAGGCGCTCGACAACGTGGTCGACGACGCCGTGCAGACGGAGATGCTCGTCGGCTCGAGCCTTCCGCTGGAGCGGGGGACGACGTGGTTCCTGCGCTCGCGACGTCTCGCGGAGGACATGGCGGCGACCATCGCCCGCTTCACGCCGCGGGTCGAGGCCATCGCCCGGCGCCTGCCCGAGCTCACCGATGCCGCCGACCGCGCGCGCGTCGCAGCGGCAGCCGGATCGCTGGCGTCGCGCGGCGTACCGAGCGCCCTCGCGGCGCGGGTCGTCGCCCTCGACGCGCTGTACTCGACGCTCGACATCGTCGAGGTCGGCGACGCGACCGGCCGGGCGGTCGAACGCGTCGCGCAGGTCTACTTCGACGTCTCGGCGCGCCTCGGGATAGCGTGGCTGCGCGAGCGGATCGCCGCGCTGCCCGGCGAAGAGCACTGGCGGATGCTCGCCCGCGCGGCGATGCAGGACGACCTCTCCGGGCTGCAACGCAGCGTCACCGGCGAGGTGCTCGCGGGTGGCGGCGACGACGCCGACGCCGCCACGCTGATCGGCGCATGGCAGGAGCGCAACCGGCGCGCGCTCCTGCGCCAGGAGCAGTTGCTGGCCGAGCTTCGCGCGGCCCCTGCGATCGACACCGCGATGCTCTCGGTCGCGCTGCGGGAACTGCGCAGCCTCGGGTAGCCGGCCCCCGATCCGGCACGCGTCGGATCGGGCCGCTTCGGGGGATTCGCCGGGGTCGAGGTCTACTTCCCGGTTCCCGGCTTCGTCGTCACCGCGTTGCCGGCCGAGCATGGCGAGGCGTCAACCTTCGCATTGGCATCCCGACGGGTGCAAGGCTCCACACCGCAGTCACGCTTTCCGAAGCCGGTCGCGAGAGATTTGCAATGACGGAACACAAGGTATTTCTCGGGAATCGCGCGTAGGCTGTCGCCGCCGGTAGATGGGATTGCCCGTACCGTCTACCGGGCTCGCAGCAGACCCCAGGGCGCGCCTGCGGCAGTTCCGCGCCACCCCTCCACCCTCCGGCCCAGTTGCGGCGTGCCATCGCCACGCGGGCGAGCGTTGCGTCGGCTCAGCACCCGATGCGATCGGGGCGACTCGTCAAGCAAGAACCAGAATGGGGGAAACATGAAAACGCTAGCCAATCAAGCCACGTCGGTCTTCGCGGTTGCCTCCGCCATGCTTCTTTCGACCAGTCCGGTCATTGCCAATGGGGGCCCGCCGAATTATCTGCCGCAATCCGCGCCGTTCGGCACGACCTTGTCCGAATGGACGGCGGACTGGTGGCAGTCCGTACTGTCGCTTCCACTGAACGTCAATCCCCTGGCCGATGAAACGGGCAGCAGCTGCATGCTCGGCCAGCGGGGGGCAGTGTGGTTCCTTGCCGGAAACTTTGGCGGCACCGCAGCTCCGTCGACGCGCAGCTGCTCGATTCCGGAGAACGTGATGCTGTTCTTTCCGGTACTGAATGTCGTCGATATCAACACAACAACGCAGACCGCCAATGAATTGCGCGCTGAAACGGCACCCTGCCTCGACGCCGCGACGGAGCTCGTCGTGGAGGTTGACCATCAGCCGATTGCCGGGCTGTACGACAAGTTCCGGGTGCGCTCCACGGTGTTTGAAGTCACGATGCCGGACGACAATCTGTTCGGGATCCCCGCGGGAACCTATTCGCCCGCAATCGACGACGGGTTCTACGTAATGCTCAAACCACTTGCCGTTGGTGACCATCTGATTCACATCGTCGGCGCAAGCGCCGGATGTGCACTCCTGCCGTTCGAGTTTTCGACCGACGTCACGTATCACGTCACGATCGTTCCGGTGACTCTGCACTGACGACGCGGCAGCAAGCTCCTCCCCGCCAATGATGCAGGGCCCGCCACGGCGCTGGAACTGCTCCGTGGCGGGGCGGATGGCCCACTCCGGTGGGCCATTTTGCTTTCAGGGCATCGGATGGCGCCCGGTCTGCGCTTCGCAGAGGCGCCCCGGATCCTCCTGACGGGGCCTTTGTCGGGGCGTCATGGTGCGCCCTTGATTGCAGGGAGGACTTCCCAGGTCAAGCGCCTGCTGCCGCGTGGCTCGCACTGGCATGCGCGGGCTTCCCAGCGCGAGCCCTCAGCCCGGATCGGGGTGGATGTTGTCGACCCAGGGAACGTTCTCGGGATTGGGCTCGATGTTGGGCAGGTCGAGGTTCACGACGACCGGCTCCTGCCCGCTGCGGCACAGCACGCAGGACAGGGGCTCGGTGTCGCTCGCGTTGATCTCCTGATGCGGGACGTACGGGGGCACGTAGATGAAATCCCCGGGACCGGCTTCCGCGGTGAATTCCAGCCGGTCGCCCCAGCGCATCCGCGCGCGGCCGCTGACGACGTAGATGACGCTTTCGACCGGGCCGTGATGATGGGCGCCGGTCTTGGCCTTGGGGTGGATGACCACGGTCCCCGCCCACAGCTTCTCGGCCCCCATGCGCGCGAAGTTGACCGCGGCGGCGCGGTTCATTCCGGGGGTCTGCGCGGTGTTCGGATCGAGCTGGTTCGCTGCCACCACGCGCACGCCATGATGACGCCACCGGGTTTCTGCTGTCATGTCGCCTCCTCGCCGCCGCGCCGCCATGGAGGGCGTAGGATAATCCAACTTTGCGAAGGAGACAGTCATGGCCAACGGACGGGAAGTCGTCATCCTCGGCGGCGTGCGCACCGCGATCGGTGACTACGGCGGGTCGCTGAAGGACATCGCGCCGACGGAGCTCGGCGCCCGCGTCGTGCGCGAGGCGGTGGCACGGTCGAAGATCGATCCGCAGCAGATCGGGCAGTGCGTGTTCGGCAACGTCATCCACACCGAAGCGCGCGACATGTACATCTCGCGGGTCGCGGCGCTCAACGGCGGGCTGCCGCAGGCCTGCGGTGCGCTGACCGTCAACCGGCTGTGCGGCAGCGGAATGCAGGCGATCGTCAGCGCGTCGCAGTACATCATGCTGGGCGACACCGAGGCCGCGATCGGCGGGGGCGCGGAGAGCATGAGCCGCGCGGCCTACGCGAACCTCAGCCAGCGCTGGGGTGCGCGGATGGGCGACGCGAAGACCGTCGACATGATGGTCGGCGCGCTGACCGACCCCTTCGACACCGTGCACATGGGCATCACCGCGGAGAACGTCGCGAACCGCTGCGGCATCACCCGCGAGCAGCAGGATGCGTTCGCCGTCGAGAGCCATCGCCGCGCGGCCGCGGCAATCGCCGACGGGCGCTTCAAGTCGCAGATCCTGCCGATCGAGCTCAAGAGCCGGAAGGGGCCGGTGCAGTTCGACACCGACGAGCACGTTCGCGGCGACGCCAGCCTCGAGGGCATGGCGAAGCTCAAGGCGGTGTTCGCCAAGGAGAACGGCACCGTCACGGCGGGCAACGCATCGGGCATCAACGACGCCGCGGCGGCCGTGGTCCTGATGGAGATGCAGGCGGCCAAGCGCGCGAACCTCAAGCCGATGGCGCGCCTCGTCTCCTACGGCCATGCCGGCATCGATCCGAAGATCATGGGCCTGGGACCGGTCGACGCCGTGCGCAGCGCGCTCGCCAAGGCGGGCCTCGGGATCGCCGACATCGACGTCATCGAGTCCAACGAGGCGTTCGCCGCGCAGGCGCTGGGGGTCAGCAAGGATCTCGGCCTCGACCCGGCGAAGGTCAATCCGAACGGCGGAGCGGTCGCCCTGGGGCATCCGATCGGTGCCACCGGATGCATCCTGACGATCAAGGCGATGTACGAGCTGCATCGCACCGGCAAGCGCTACGGCCTCATCACCATGTGCATCGGCGGCGGGCAGGGGATCGCTGCGGTCATCGAACGCATGTGACGCCCGGGATGCCCGACATTCCGCTGCTCGTCGTCGCGCTGACCGTCTCGGCATACTGGCTGCGCGTCGGGGCGATGGCGAGGCGCATACGCCGTCGCAGGCATCACGACGTCGGGCTCGTCCCCGAGCACCGGGGCGAACGCCTGATGTGGCTGCTGTTCGTGCCGATGGTCGCGGCGTGGTGCGCCCTGCCCTGGGTCGCGCTGACCCATGCGTCCGGTCCGTTCTCCCTGCCCGCGTTCGCGACGGCCGACGGCTACCCGGTGGCGCGCTGGATCGCCGCTCTCGCCGCCGTCGCGGGCTTCCTGATGACCCTCGACTGCTGGCGCAGGATGGGCGACGACTGGAGGATGGACATCAGCGACGAGCACACGGCGCTGATCACCGACGGCCCTTTCCGCCAGATCCGCCACCCGATCTACGCATTCAGCATCCTGATCATGATCTCGAGCGCCGTCGTGCTTCCGACGCCGTCGATGATCGCTGTCGCTGCCCTTCATCTGTCGCTGATGAACATCAAGGCGCGCAATGAAGAGGCGCATCTGCTGCGCATGCACGGCGATGCCTATCTGCGCTATCTCGAACGGACGGGCCGCTTCCTGCCGCGGCTCACCGGCCGCGGTTCCTGACCGGCGCCGGCGGGCGCAGCGCCGGCCGCCCAGCGCGCCGCAAGCACGGGGGCGCGCGACGGCCCGCCGCCTCGACCCGGAGGCTGCGCGATGAGCCGCCTCCCGGGCCAGCTCAACCTTTTCCAGGCGACGATGCTCGACTGGCGCGACCAGCACCCGTACGTCGCCGTCCATGCGCTGCGCATCACCGCCCCGTTCGACCGCGATGCGCTGGTCGGCGCGATTGCCGGAGAGCTCGAACGCTGCGGGCTCACGGACCTCGAGCTCGATCGCGTCCATTGCCGCTATGGCTGGCATGGCGGACCCGCGTCCGTCGCGCTGCAGGTGATCGACGCGGGGAGCGACTGGCGCGGGCGCCTCGAGCAGGAGATCGAGCGGCTGATGAACGCCCCGTTCCAGCGCGACGGCCGCTTCGATCCTTTCCGCTTCTTCGCGCTGACGACCGCCGATGCGTTCTTGCTCGGTCTCGCCTACGATCATTTCATCGCGGGCGGGGATTCGATCGTGATGCTCCTCAATGCCATCGTCGCCCGCTACGCGGGCCATCCCGCCGAGGCGGCGCCCCCGGACCGCTATCCGCGCACCCACCGGCGTCTGTTCGCACGCCATCCGCTGCAGGTGGCGCGCGCCATCACGCGCATGCCGGCGATGGCGCAAAGCTGCCGCAGGACGATGCGTCCGCGCTACCGGGAGATCGAAGAGGGTTACAACGGATTCGCGATCCACGCACTGGAGCCCGCGGAATTCGCGACGCTCCGCGGCGCCGCCAAGCGCTGGGGCGTGACCTTCAACGACGCGCTGCTCGCGCTGCTGCTGCTTGCCCAGGCCGACCGCTCGCCCGAGCGCCTGCGTGCCGCCCGGCGCCGGGAGCTCGCCGTCGCCTCGATCATGAACCTGCGCGACGCGCACGGTGAGGCCGTCCGCGGGGCGTTCGGACAGTTCCTGAGCTCGTTCCGGGTATCGCATCCGGTTCCGCCGGGGACCACGATCGAGGGCCTGGCCAGGGACGTCCACGCCGAGACGTCGCGAATCAAGCGCGAGCGCCTCTACCTCGCGACGCTGCTCGCGATGCGCATCGACCGCGTGATCGGGCGCTTCCAGAACTCCCGCCAGCGCGCCGGCATCTACGCCAAGAGCTATCCGGTCGGCGCCGGCACGTCCACCCTCAACATCGATGCGCTGTGGCAGCCCTCGACGGGCGTTCCCGTCCCGCTGTACATCCGCGGCGTGCCGACCGGGCCCCTCGCGCCGATCGTCGTCGCCGCCACGACGTCGAGCGACTCGATGCACGCCGGGGTGTCCTGGCGGACGAGCGCCGTCGACCGCGACGAAGTCGATAGAATGTGGGGCGATATCGTCGCGCGCATCCGCAACCTGAGATGACGAAGTTCCGGCTGGCTGCTGCGGTGGGAGCCCTCGTGGCCACGCTCGCCGCGGGCTGCGCAACGCAGGCGCCCGCCCCCGACGCGGACGCGGTCCTCGCCCTGCCCGTGGCTTCCGCCTCGACGCTGCAGCCAGCCGCCGATCCGTTCGCATCGATGCCGCCCGCCGACATCCAGGCCCGGCTGCTCGCCCTCGATCCGGACCATGTCAGCGACCGCGACGTCCGGGAGGTTCTCGCCAAGGGTCCCACGCCCCGGATCATCCTGCTGCATGGCGGGATCTATCCGGTCTACCTGCTGATGAAGTCCTTCGGGCTCTTTCTCGTCGGCATGGGCTATCCCGAATCGCGGATCCGCGATCCCCGCAACGGCGACTGGTCGTACAGCCCCTATGAAGACAGCGCCGACATCGCAGGCATGGTCGCGTGGCAATACGAGCACGACGGCCTGCGGCCGATGCTGATCGGTCACAGCCTGGGCGCCATGCAGGTGGCCAGGGTCCTGCACCAGCTGGCCGGCGACTATGCGACTTCGCTGCGGGTGTTCGACCCGCGGGTCGGCAGCTTCGAGGCGCGCACGTCGATCGTCGATCCCTATACGGGACGCGAACGCCCGGTCATCGGCGTGAAGGTGTCCTACGCATCGGCGGTCGGCACGGCGTTCCTCAAGGCGCGGGAATGGTCGATCGTCGACCAGCTGCGGGTGATCCCCGACACCGCGGAGGAGTTCACGGCGTTCACGCTCGAGCTCGACCCGGTGCACTGGTCCTTCTCGGCCAACGCCGCCGAATTCCGGCGCGACGGCCGGCCGCGGGTCCGCAACGTGTTGCTGCCGTCGAACTACAGCCACGTCTTCGTCCCGATGGTCGAGCCCCTGGCCGCAGACCCCGCGCTGCGCGACTGGATCAACGCCTATGTTCCGGACGGCCCGCACGACGTCTCGCCGCTACCCGAATACGCAAAGGACCACGTGCTGTGGGCGGCCGACGTCTGGTACAGCGTCAAGCGCCACTGGTGCATCGAGGCGCAGCGGCTGGTGCGCGCGTACAAGGAGCGCGAGGCGGCTCCGGGAAAGCCCCAGGCGATGACATCCGCGCCGGCCGGGTAAAATGCCCGTCTTTCGCGTCGCCCGGCGCCGAACGCGATGCCGCGTCGAGCTCGACGCAGCGCCGCGGCGCGACCGGCGCGCAGGCGCCCACCCAACCTCCGTCCCCGACCGCCCCACTCATGACAGGCGTTCTGCAAGGCCAAGTTGCGCTGGTGACCGGCGGTGCCCGCGGCATCGGCCGGGCGATCGCGAAGAAGCTCGCGGCCTCCGGCGCCGACGTCGCGGTCAACTACTACAACAGCCACGACGAGGCCGAGGCCCTTTGCGCCGAGCTGCGCGCGCTGGGCCGGCGCGCGGTCGCCATCCAGGGCAGCGTCGGCGTGCCCGACAGCGTCGACGAGATGTTCGACGCCCTGCGCACGCATTTCGACCGCCTCGACATCGTCGTCAGCAACGCAGCCTCCGGGGTGCTGAAGCCCGTGATGGAGATGGGACTCAAGCACTGGCGCTGGTGCGTGGAGACCAATGCCTTCGCGGTGAACCTGCTCGCCCAGCACGCCGTTCCGATGATGAAGGACGGCGGACGGATCATCGCCATGTCGAGCCTGGGCGCCCAGCGCGCGATGCCGGGCTACGGTTTCATCGGCGCGTCCAAGGCGGCGCTGGAGGCGCTGGTCCGCGCGCTGGCGCAGGAGCTGGGCCCCCGCGGCATCCGCGTCAACACGGTGAGCGCCGGGGTCGTCGACACCGACGCGCTGGCCTATTTCCCGAACCGGGAGCAGCTGCTCGAGAACTTCGCGCAGCGCACTCCGGCCGGGCCGGTGCTGACCCCGGACGATGTCGCGGGCGCCGTCTACCTGCTCTGCCTTCCCGAAGCCTCGATGATCACCGGCCACACGCTGGTCGTCGACGGCGGATTCTGCATCTCCGGATGATGAGCGCCGCCAAGCCGACACGAGGACGTCCACGCGAGCGGCGCGCAGCGAAGGCTCGAAGAGGCCGCCCGCGAGCGTGGATGGCTGCCGACACGTGGTCGTCACGCAATGCGCTACGGCGCAATGAGGCCGCAGCGAACTGCGCCCCCTCCGGGGGCAGCGCAGCGGCAAAGCTGCAGGCGTGGGGAGACCAATGACGCCCTCGGGACTCGCCGGCAAATCGGTGCTGGTGACCGGCGGAAGCCGCGGCATCGGGCGCGCCATCGTCGAGCTCTTCGCCGACGAGGGTGCGCAGGTGACGTTCTTCTACCGCGGCAATGCGGAGGCCGCGCAGGCCGTCGTCGAGGGCTTGCGCGCTGCCGGCCGCGACGTGCACGCCGAGCAGGTCGATGTCCGCGATTCCGCCGCGTGCCAGGCGGCGGTCGAGCGCATCGCCGACCGCGCCGGGCGCATCGACGTGCTGGTGAACAATGCCGGGGTGATCCGCGACAACCCGCTGACGGCGCTGTCCGACGAGGACGTCGAAGTGGTGCTCGACACCAACGTCGGCGGCGTGTTCAACGTCACCCGCGCCGTCGCGCCCTACATGGTGATGCAGCGCGCAGGCTGCATCGTCAACCTGAGCTCGGTCGCCGGGGAGAAGGGCGGCCGCGGCCAGACCAATTACGCGGCGAGCAAGGGGGCCATCGACGCCTTCACGCGTGCGCTCGCCGTGGAGCTCGCGCCGCGGAAGATCCGCGTCAACGCCGTCGCCCCCGGGGTCATCGACACCGAGATGTCGCAGGCGGTGCGCGAGCTCGCCGGCGACGAAGTCAAGGCGAAGATCCTGCTCAAGCGCTATGGTACGGCGCAGGATGTCGCCAATGCCGTGTGGTTTCTCGCGTCGGATTACGCGGCATACGTCACCGGACAGGTGTTCCACATCGACGGCGGTTTCAAGTTCGACTGAAGGGAGATAGCGGCTATGGCTGAAATTCCGGTCACGCAGGACGAGATCATGGCGGTGTTTCCGAAGGTCGCCGAGACGATGGCCGACGCCCTCGGCTGCGACGTCGACGACATCAAGCCCGACGTTTCGCTGATCGAGGGACTCGACGCCGAATCGATCGATTTCCTCGACATGGTCTTCCGGCTCGAGCGGGCGTTCAAGATCAAGATCCCGCGCGGCAAGATCGTCGAGAACGCGCGCGGGGACCTGCCCGACGCCGAGTTCGAGGAAAAGGGCATCGTCACGGAGAAGGGGCTCGCGCAGCTCAAGACCTACCTGTCGGAGGTGCCGGACGAGCGCTTCAAGACCCCGCTGAAGGTCGCCGACATTCCGCGGCTGTTCACGCCGACGACCTTCTGCAAGCTCGTCGTCCGCGCGCAGAAGGAAGCACCGGCGGCCTAAGGGACTTCCGGAGGGGTCAGACCCGGTTTTTCGCGCCGATCGTCGATGAGCTCCGATCCAGACCATTTCGCCGCCTACTCGTTCGTCGATCGCATCGGCGAGTTCGTCCCCGGCCGGCACGCCCGCGGGAGCTTCGCGATTCCGGCGGGGCTCGCCTCGTTCTCGTCGTGCTTCGTCGCCGAGGCGGTGGGCCAGCTCGCTGCCTGGGTCGCCATGGACAGGATCGACTTTCGCGGGCGGCCGGTGGCGGCGCTTGCGACCGAGACGGTGTTCCATTCGGACGCGCGGCCCGGCGAGCTTCTCGACCTCGAGGTCGACATCCTCGAGTGCGACGACGAGGCCGTCGCCTACAACGGGCGTGCGAGCGTCGGTGACCGGCGGATCGTCGAGCTCATCGACTGCCTCGGGCCGATGCTCCCCGTCGCCGATTTCGATTCGCCCGACGCCTTGCGCGAGCGCCTCGCGCTGCTGCGCGGCGCGGGTGCGCCGCCGGGACGCTTCCGCGGCGTCGAGCGCTTCCCGATGACCGTCACCCATCGCGCGCCCGGGGCCGAGCTCCGCGCGACCCTCGCCGTGCCCCGCTCCGCGCCCTTCTTCGGCGATCACTTTCCGCGCCGCCCGGTGTTCCCGGCGACGCTGCTCCTCGATGCGCAGCTCGCGCTGGCGCTCGATCTCGCGCAAGGAGCGCCTGCGCTGCACGGCGGAGCGCCGCGCCCGCTGAAGGTGACCCACGTCAAGATGCGCTCGTTCATCGAGCCGGGACAGACCCTCGACATCGCGGTCGAGCTGACGCCGCTGGCCGAGGGCCAGGTCAAGGCGATGCTTTCCGCGCGCACCGACGGGCGTCTGGTCGCCAGCGCGCGCCTGGAGATCGCCGGAACGCCGACCGCCGAACGCGACGCCGAGACGGCGCTGGCGCAGGGCGCGCAGGGGGGCACCCGGTGAAGCCGCGCCGCCGCGTCGCCATCACCGGCGTGGGCCTGGTCACGCCGGTCGGCAACGACGTTGCGTCGACCTGGGCCGCGCTCGACGGGACGCGTAGCGGCGCCGCACCGATCACGCTGTTCGACGCCTCCGGATTCACGACCCGCATCGCGGCCGAGGTCAAGGGCTTCGATCCCGGCGTGATCACCGCCGATCGCAAGCTCCTCAAGTATGCGAACCGGTCGCACCGCTTCGCGCTGGCCGCGGCCGAGGAAGCGATGCGCGACGCCGGCATTTCGCCCACGGAGGCCGACGGCGAGCGCTGGGGCTGCGCGGTCGGCACCGGCATGATGGGCGTCGATTTCGCGGACCTCGCGGGCGTGCAGCGCCACTCGGCTGCCGGCGGCGAGCTCGATGCAGGCTTGCTGCTCGACGACCCTGCCGCCGCCGATCCGCTGGCGTTCTGCCGCAGCCAGAGCACCGCCGGCGTCGCGCTCCTGACGCGGCGCTTCGGCATCCGGGGCTACGCGACGTCGGTGCACACCGCCTGCGCCTCGGGCGGCCAGGCGATCGGCACCGCACTGAAGCTCATCCGCCGCGGCGCGGTCGACCGCGCGCTGGCCGGCGGCTTCGACTCGATGATCAGCCCGGTCGGGCTCGCCGGCTTCTGCCTGCTGTCCGCGGTCTCGGCCGACAACGACACGCCCGAGCGCGCGAGCCGCCCGTTCGATGCGACGCGCAACGGCTTCGTGCTCGGCGAAGGCGCGGGATTCGTCGTGCTCGAGGAATGGGAGTCCGCCAGGAAGCGCGGCGCCCGCATCTACGCCGAGCTCGCCGGCGACGGCAATTCGCTGTCGTCGTACCGGATCACCGACTCGCCGCCCGATGGCGACGGCCCGATCCAGTCGATGCGCTCAGCGCTCGCCGACGCGGGCGCGACCCCGGCGGACATCGACTACATCAATGCCCACGGCACGTCGACCGGCATGAACGACCGCAGCGAAAGCGCCGCGATCCATGCGGTGTTCGGCGAAGACGCGAAACGCGTGTCGGTGAGCTCGACCAAGAGCTCGATGGGACACCTGATTGCCGCAGCGGGCGCGGTCGAGGTTGCCGTCTGCGCGCTGGCCATCGACCGCTCGGAGATGCCGGTCAATGCCAATTACCGCGTGCCCGACCCCGACTGCAGCCTCAATCTGGTGCTCGGCACACCGCGCCGCCAGCGGGTGCGGATGACGCTGTCCAATTCCTTCGGCTTCGGCGGCTCGAACAGCTGCGTCGTGCTGCGCCACCCCGAGCTCGTGGAGCGCCCGCGATGAGTGCGCGCCGCCCTGCGTTCCGCCGCGCCAGTCCCGGGACGCTGCCATGACCCGGCCCGCGCGCATCCTCATCGCCGGCAGCGGCGCAGTCTGCGGCCTGGGCATGAACCCCGCGGCGATGTTCGACGCCATTGCGGCGGGCCGTTCGGCGATCGCGCCGATCCAGGACTTCGACACCGCGGGCTGGCCGGTGACCCACGCCGCCGCGATCGCCGATTTCAATCCGCGCGCGCTGGTCGAGGACCGCAAGCTGCACAAGTTCATCCGGCGCACCGATCTCCTCGGCATCTACGCCGGCGATCGCGCCGCCGAGACCGCAGGCTATGCGCGCCATCGCGAGACGCTGGACGAGGCGGGCTCGGCACGTTTCGCCGACCGCAGCGGCATCTACGTCGGCTCCGGCGGCGGCGCTTTCGAGAACCAGTACGATTATTTCCCGCTGATGAGCGAGACCGGCGGCGACCTGCGTGCCTTCGGGACGAAGCTCGCCGAGACGGTGAACCCGATGTGGCTGCTGCGCACGCTGCCGAACAACGTGCTGTGCCACGTCGGCATCCGCAACCGGCTGAAGGGCTCGAACGCCTGCATCACGAACCACAGCGTCGGTGGCTCGCTCGCCGTCATCGAGGCCACCGAGGCGCTGCGCAACGGCGAGGCCGACCGCGCACTCGCCATCGGCCACGACACCCCGATCGAGCCCCAGAACATCCTCTACTACCAGCGCTGCGGCCTGCTCGCGCGCGACGCGCTGCGGCCCTTCGACGCGGCTCGCGAGGGGAGCGTGTTCGGCGAAGGCGCAGGCGCCCTGGCGCTGGAAACCGAGGCCTCGCTCACCGCGCGCGGCGGCAGCGCGATCGGCGAAGTGCTGGGCGGTGGCCACGTCAGCGAAGCGACGGGCCTGCTCGCCATCCGCGACGACGGCGACGGCGTCGCCCGCGCGATCGCGCTCGCCCTGGCCGATGCGGGCATCGCGCCTGCGGACGTGGGCATGGTCGTCGCGCACGGCAACGGCACGCTGCAGTCGGACGCCTCGGAGGCCGCCGGCATCCGACGGGTGTTCGGCGACCGCTGCCCGCCCGTCACCGCCTTCAAGTGGGCGACCGGCCACCTGATCGCCGCCGCGGGCATCGTCGAGACGACCATCGCCCTGTGCGCGCTGCGCGCGAACGTCGTGCCGGGCATCGCGTCGCTCGAGCGTGTCGACCCCGCCTGCGCGGGCCTGCCGGTCTCGCGCGCCCCCCAGCGGCCTGCCAGCGACGTCGCGCTGGTGCTGTGCCGCGGCTTCGCCGGGACCGACGCGGCGCTGGTGCTGCGCGCCTTCCCCGCCTGACGCCCGGGCGGCCCGGCGACATCGACCCCTCGGCGCCCTCCGTCCGCCCGATCCGCGCACTGCCTGCGTAACCGACACGCTGCGGGCCCGATGAACGCGCAAGCGTCCGACGCCAAGGACCCCGAAGGCCTCGCGCCGGTCCGCTGCGGCATCGACAGCATCGAGATCGCGCGCATCGAGCGCCTGCTCGCCGAGACGCCGCCCGCCCACCTCGTCAAGATCTTCTCCCCCGCGGAACTCGCCGACGCCGGCGACGGACCCGGGCGCAGCGCGAGCCTCGCCGCGCGCTACGCCGCCAAGGAAGCCTGCATCAAGCTCTTTCCGAAGGAACTCGCCGCCGGGCGCATCGAGCCCGCCGATTTCTCCGTCGCCCGCGACGGCTACGGTGCGCCGGCGATCGAGTGCGCGCCGCGGGCGCAGGCGCTGCTCGATCAGGCGCGGCTTGCCGGCATCGCGATCTCGCTGACCCACGACCGGACCAGCGCATCGGCGGTCGCGCTGGCGCTGCCTGCGCAGACCGTGGTCCCGCTGGCGGGTCGCGTGTTCTTCCGCCTGTTCCCGTTCCGTCGGGAGGTGATCGTCGCGAACCTGCGGCGGGTGTTCGGCGACGCCGTTCCGCCGTCGGAGATCGACCGCCTGGCGCAGGCGCATTACGCGCACCTGTGGCAGCTCGTCGTCGAATTCTTCCGCTTCCGCTGGCTGTCGGCCGAGCGCAAGCGGGCGCTGGTGCGCGTCGAGGGTCTGCAGACCTTCATCGAGGCGTTCCGCGCCGGCCGCGGCGTGCTGATCCTGACCGGCCACTTCGGCAACTGGGAAGTGGCCACCGTCGCCGGCA